>CAJWZE010000055.1 GCA_913049845.1 uncultured Cryomorphaceae bacterium | reverse complement strand
CGCAACATCACCTACGTTATCACCTACGTTATCTGCAATAGTTGCAGGGTTACGTGGATCATCTTCAGGAATACCTGCTTCAACTTTACCTACAAGGTCAGCACCCACATCGGCAGCTTTCGTGTAAATACCCCCTCCAACGCGTGCAAACAAAGCAATAGATTCAGCACCGAGAGAGAAACCAGCAAGAGCTTCCAATACTATTGTCATTTCATTGTAGAACGAATCTTCGCCCACTATGAACCACTTTGATAGAATAATAAATAAAATACCGAGACCAAAGACTGCAAGGCCGGCAACCCCAAGACCCATTACAGTGCCACCGCGGAAAGATACTTTCAATGCTTGAGGCAAAGAAGTACGAGCGGCTTCCGTAGTTCTTACGTTTGAATCTGTGGCAATTCGCATACCAATGTTTCCGGCGACTGCAGAAAATACTGCACCAATAACAAAGGCTACAACGATAAACCAGTGTGTCGTTTCAACAACTGAAGAAACAATTCCAAGCAAAATACCCGCTACTACTACGAAGATTGCCAAAATGCGGTATTCCGCATTCAAGAATGCCAAAGCGCCTTCTTTAACGTAAGCAGCGAGTTTGGACATTTTTTCTGAGCCTGAATCTTGTTTCACGACCCAATTGCGCAAAACGAACATATAAATTAGACCAACGATACCAAATGTTGGTACCAACAAAAGCATATTTTCCATTATAACGATGGTTTGATAAAAATCAGCCCTCTTAGCATTTACAAAGAGGGCTGCAAATATAAGTAGAAGAGTCTTTACCTCAACTTCGAGTTTAAACCCTCTAGGTTATTTAACATACATTACTGATTTCACAGCGTCTATCACTTGTTCAACCTGCGGTAAAAACTCTACGAGGAGTGTTGGTGAATACGGTGCTGGAGTATCGGTGGTCGTAATTCTCTTTATTGGAGCATCTAAGTGATCGAAAGCGTCTTGTTGAACCTTGTAAGTGATCTCAGTTGAAATAGAGCCTAAAGGCCAAGCTTCTTCCAAACATACCAAACGATTTGTTTTCTTAACACTGTCAATAACTGTGTTATAATCAATTGGACGTACTGTGCGCAAATCAATTATCTCGCAAGAAATGCCTTCTTCCATCAATTTATCGGCTGCCTCGTAAGCTAATTTGATGATCTTTCCAAAGGATACAATAGTGACGTCAGTTCCTTTGCGCTTGATATCAGCTACACCAATAGGCAATGTGTACTCACCTTCTGGCACTTCCCCTTTATCGCCATACATCTGCTCACTCTCCATAAAGATGACAGGGTCGTTGTCGCGAATAGCACTCTTCAAAAGACCTTTACAATCGTAAGGGTTCGAGGGAACAACCACTTTAAGACCTGGACAGTTTGCATACCAGCTTTCGAAAGCTTGAGAATGCGTCGCCGCTAACTGACCTGCAGAAGCCGTAGGTCCGCGGAATACGATAGGTACATTAATCTGACCACCTGACATCTGCTTCATTTTTGCTGCGTTGTTAATGATCTGATCGATAGCAACCATAGAGAAGTTGAACGTCATGAATTCCACGATAGGACGCAGACCATTCATGGCAGCCCCCGTTGATATTCCTGCGAATCCAAGCTCTGCAATCGGCGTATCGATAACCCGCTTAGTACCGAATTCGTCAAGCATCCCCTTTGATGCTTTGTAGGCACCATTGTACTCTGCAACCTCTTCACCCATCAAAAAGATCTTTTCGTCGCGGCGCATTTCCTCGCTCATAGCCTCACAAACGGCCTCTCTAAACTGAATCGTTTTCATAGTTTCAATTGATGTGTCGGGACGGCAAATATAAGATGCAATGTCAACATTAGCAGATTTTTCTGCGTCGCTATTTATAGTTCAGAAAGTTCTCAAAAGGTGGGGCCAATTTTTATCACTAAAGAGGTACTTCCAATAAATATTTAAATGAATAATAAAAATGCGTTTTTACACGAAATTTCTTTGGATTTATTATGCGTGCATAGTAATTTAGTACCAAATCATAACCCAATTATGAACACACTAGTCTGTATTAGTCACGTGCCCGACACCACTGCGAAGATTAACTTCACAGCCAACGGTACGTCGCTTGATCCTTCAGGGGTTCAGTTCGTTATCAATCCATACGATGAGTTTGGATTGACCAAAGCACTTCACCTCAAGGAAGCACAGGGCGGCACAATCACCGTAATCAATGTTGGCCCGGCCATTACCGAGCCAACGCTTAGAAAAGCACTTGCTATCGGTGCAGATAAAGCTGTAAGAATAGATGCCGACCCTATGGACGCTATCACAGTAGCCAAAGAACTCAAGAACCACATCCAGGTAAATTCTTATGACTTAATCATATGTGGTCAAGAAAGTATAGACTACAACGGTCAACAAGTACCTGCAATGATTGCTGCTATGCTTCACCTTCCGTTCGCCAATGCTTGTGTCGGACTTTCCATACAAAACGGCACTGCAACGGCAACCTCCGAAATAGATGGGGGCCATGCAACCTATGAAGCCGCTTTACCAATGGTTATTGGCGGAAAAAAAGGATTAGTGGAAGAGAAAGATCTGCGTATTCCTAATATGCGCGGCATCATGTCCGCGAGAACGAAACCGCTTGAAGTAGTAGCCTCCTCCGAAACCGGAGGCCTTACTTCACCGGTAGTATTTGAAAAGCCACCAGGTAAAGCGGAAGTGAAAATAGTGGATTCTGAAAATGTAGATGAACTTGTGCGCTTGCTTCACGAGGAAGCGAAAGCCATATAAAATTTCAAACGATGTCGATTTTAGTATTTGTTGAAGATTGGAATGGGGTGTACAAGAAAGCTTCTTTTGAAGCTGTAGGTTACGCTAAGAGCTGGGCGTCAATGATTGACGCTAAGGTCGTTGCAGTAACTAGTACTCAGGCGCCAGCAGCTGAACTGGGTGGCTACGGTGCAGACCATTGTATTCAAATTGAGCTTGGCCAAACCGCCATGGGAATCGCTGGACAGCTTGAAGCACTTAGTTCGAGTGCGTCGGGCGTAGTCATTGCCGGTACTTCACTCGGAAGGAGTGTTGCTCCGGCACTGGCAGCCCTTAAAGATGCTGCGTTAAGCACTAATACAATAAGCCTTCCTTTAGGTACAGCACCATTTCAAATAAAGCGTGGTGCTTTTTCTTCAAAAAGCATTGAGACGATTGAGTTAAGCGGTGCTTCTCCTATTATTTCTTTCGTACCAAATAGCATTGGTATTAAAGTCACAAGCGGTGAAGGTGCCGTTGAGACGCAAGAAATAAGCAGCTTGGAACTTCTTAAAGTTATCGGTACGGAGGTTGCAAGTGGTAAGGTAGCATTGCCTGAAGCAGAGGCGGTTGTGAGTGGTGGTCGTGGACTAAAAGGTCCCGAGAACTGGGGTATAATTGAAGAGCTTGCGGAGGTGCTCGGTGCAGCCACAGCGTGTTCTAAACCAGTGAGTGACATTGGGTGGCGTCCGCATAGTGAACACGTTGGACAGACTGGTATCCAAGTCAACCCTAATCTGTATATTGCAATCGGAATTTCTGGCGCGATTCAACACCTAGCGGGTGTGAGTGCATCGAAGACCATTGTAGTAGTAAATACAGATCCTGAAGCTCCATTCTTCAAAGCTGCAGACTACGGTATTGTCGGTGATGCATTTGAAGTGGTTCCCAAATTGGTGAATGCTTTGCGCGCCTTCAAGGCCGCTAGTTAATGCAGGAAATCGAAATCACGGTTAAAGGACTATCCTACAGTCAAGGGAAATCGGGAGCTTATGCGCTCATCCTTGCAGAAAAAGGACCCGATGCGCGAAAACTTCCGGTAGTCATCGGAGGTGCAGAAGCACAAAGCATTGCCGTAGCCTTAGAAAAAAGTATTGCGCCCCCGCGCCCTATGACCCATGATACTTGGCAAATCATGCTGGATGAGCTAGGTACACAAATCGAAAAAGTATTAATTCATCGCCTGGTCAATGGTGTGTTTTATGCCTCTATATACGCTAGAAACGAACACGGAGCCCAACTGATTTTCGACTCGAGACCCTCCGATGCCGTCGCGCTTGCCGTCCGTGTTGATTGCCCTATTTTCGTTTTGGCTTCTATTCTAGAACAAGCCGGTATTACCGAAAAAGAGGAACGTGTTGCTGACAGTATCGATGAAGTTTTACCAGAAGACGGTACCCCAACAGAAACTGAAGTAGATGGTCTTACACTACTCGAAAAGAAGCTCGAGGAAGCTGTTGAAAATGAAGATTACGAACTAGCCGCCAGGCTAAGAGATAAATTAGACAAGCTCAAATGATTCTAAGGAGTATTTTAGGAATTGCTGTACTCACCGCGTTGTTGTGGCTTTTCAGTTCAAATAAGCAAGCTATTAATTGGTGGATGGTTGCTAAAGGACTAGTGCTACAATTAATTTTAGCTTTGGGTGTGCTTAAAGTACCTGGCGTTAGCTGGGCTTTTGAAAAATTTAGCCTAGCTGCAATTACCTTATTGGACTTCACCCGAGAAGGTTCCACCTTCTTATTCGGTTCTCTGATCACAGATACGACAAGTTTCGGGTATCTTTTCGCCTTTCAAGTACTTCCGACAGTAGTCTTCTTCTCAGCGGTCACCTCATTACTCTACTACTTTGGAATTTTACAAAAAGTCGTTAAGGCTATGGCTTGGGTCATGCAAAAAACACTACGTCTTTCAGGGGCAGAATCGCTCGCCGCTGCCGGAAACATCTTCATCGGTCAGACCGAGGCGCCCTTGCTGGTAAAACCCTACATCGCTAAGATGAGCCGTTCGGAATTGCTCAGCTTGATGGCAGGAGGTATGGCTACCATCGCCGGAGGTGTGTTGGCTGCCTATATTGGTTATTTGGGCGGTGATGATCCCGAACGCCAATTATTTTTTGCCAAGCACCTATTGACCGCTTCAGTTCTTTCAGCTCCTGCGGCCTTAATCAGCGCCAAGATTCTTTTGCCTGAAACTGAAGATGTAGAGGAAGTGGCCGAGATTAATTCTCAAGATATGGGATCAAATGCGCTTGATGCAATTTCAAACGGAACCACAGAAGGGGTTAAACTAGCCGTGAACGTCGGTGCTATGCTATTGGTATTTACCGCCCTAGTCTATGGTGTAAACTACCTGTTTGTAGAGGGTATTGGTTCTTGGACCGGTTTGAATGCTTGGACTGCGGATTTCACCAATGGACGTTATGATACCTTTTCATTGCAATTTATTATGGGAGCACTCTTGAGTCCTATCGCGTGGATTCTTGGAGTACCGCCAGAGGATTTATTGTTGGTGGGTCAATTGCTTGGTGAAAAAACCATCCTTAACGAGTTCTATGCCTATGTGACCTTGGCCGATATGAAGACCGCTGGGATATTTGCCTCAGAACGGTCTGTAACCCTTAGTACTTACATGCTCTGTGGATTCGCCAATATTGCTAGTATTGGTATACAAATAGGAGGAATTGGGACTATTGCACCTTCACGACGTAAAGATTTGAGTGAACTCAGTATCAAGGCGCTTATTGCTGGGACAATTGCATCACTCTATACTGCTGCTATTGTTGGGTTAATGATTTAATATGGCAGAATCTCAGGCTACAGAAAAAGTCATTCTAGGAGTCGACCCCGGTACTGTAGTTATGGGCTATAGTGTTGTTCATATCGTAAAAGGCACCGTTCAGCCCGTAGTTCTTGATGTATTGAAGTTCAATGCAAAGCTCGATCACTACACAAGATTGTCCCATATTTTTGAAGAGCTGAGCAAGGTTGTTGAACTTTACAAGCCCGACGAAATGGCACTTGAAGCTCCCTTCTTCGGTAAGAACGTACAATCTATGTTGAAATTAGGCCGAGCACAAGGTGTTTGTATGGCTACGGCATTGTCAAAAAAAATCCCCGTCTTTGAATACAGCCCTCGCTTAATTAAGCAAAGTATTGTAGGGAACGGAAACGCGAGTAAAGAACAGGTAAGTGGAATGTTGCAGAGTATGTATCCTGGTGTAAGCCACAAATATCTTGATGCTTCCGATGCACTTGCAGCTGCAGTTTGTCACCATGCACAAACCACAGGTATGCCTGCTCCTAAACACGGTTCAGGTGGTAAAAGACCGAAAGCAAAAGGGAAAGGCGGTAGCTGGGAGGCTTTTATCCAACAGAATCCAGATCGTCTGAAATAGCACGAGCAAGAGCTACCATCTCATCATTTGAAATCCCTGTTTCAGAATTAGCAAAACTTAATTCGTATTCAGCATTGATGGGCACTAAGTGGAGATGTGCGTGTGGTACCTCCATACCTAGCACTAGACATCCGATACGCTTACAAGGTACAATACGCTTCAAGCTCTGAGCAACGCGCTGAGAAAACGACATAAGGCTGTGGTAATCCTCAGCTGGCAACTCATAAAGTTCATCAAACTCAAGTTTAGGCACACATAAGATATGGCCTCTTTTTATAGGACTTATATCGAGGAAGGCAATGTTTTTATCGTCCTCCGCAACCTTGTAACAGGGAATTTCCCCATTTATAATTTTTGTAAAAATGCTAGACATCGTCTTAGGCCATCGAGATTTCAAGGATTTCAAAACTCATTACCCCTCGAGGCACTTGAATGTCGGCGGTCTCCCCTACTTTCTTACCCAATAAACCTTTACCGATAGGGCTGCTGACCGAGATTTTATTTTTGCGAATATCTGCTTCTTTTTCAGCGACTAGGGAATATTCCATAATGGCACTGTTGGCAAGGTTCTTAATCTTCACCTTAGTCAAAACACCTACTTTACTTAAGTCGATATTATCTTCGCTTAAGATACGAGCATTGGCCAGTACATCCTCAAGCTTACTAATCTTCATTTCGAGTAGACCTTGAGCTTCCTTGGCAGCATCGTACTCTGCATTTTCACTCAAATCTCCTTTATCACGAGCTTCTGCAATCTGCTGCGAGATTTTAGGACGCTCAATGGTCTTCATCTGCTCAAGTTCGTCCTTAAGCTTTTTAAGTCCCTCTGCGGTATAATAACTTACTGCTGACATAACACGAATAGGTTTTGACTAAAAAAGAGGCCTCAGAAGGCCTCTCTCTTGTTCAAAGGTAAAAAATCTTTCTTATTACAAGTTGATTCGTGTTCCAATAGTATGGATTCCACTAAACGCAGAAGTGGTACCACGATAAGCATAGTCAATCGCAAAAGAACCGTCGTCGCTTGTTGGTACGTTAAAGCTGAATCCACCACAGATTCCTGAGATAGCAGAAGTACCGATGCCATCGGCACGGTTATCTCTTGCAACGTAACCTACGCGCACTTGGAATAGATCTTTAAGGCTGTACTGAATACCTGCATGGTAGGTATCCTTTTCAAATGCATTTGAAGTAAAGTTCAAGGCACCGGTGACTTTACCATTTTCAAGCAACCAATCGTAAGAACCACCTATGCTCAAAGCTGTTGGCAATTCGAATATTGCAGAGCGGCTTTCAAATGTCTGAGTATAGGCAACACCATAGGTAGGAACTGGAAGAGTTACCCCTAAACCATCACCTTCATAAGTGATACCTGGCCCTACATTACGCAAAGTGATTCCAAATTTGAATCGATCATCGATACCTGTACGGTACTGAACACCAGCGTCAAAACAAACACCGCTTGTATTCAAGTTAGAAATCGAGCTACTATAGATTTTTACATTAGCACCACCGTAGATATTTTCTGTAAACTTCTGCGCATAGCCTAAGTTAATCACGATACTCTGTGGAGAGATAGTTGCGCCAGTACCTTCAGGCTGATCAGCAGTAGTAACTTCCCACTCGCCGTAATCAAAAGCGCTGATTCCCATATTAAGGACACCAACATCGCTTACGCGTTGTACTAGTGAAGCTCCGTTCATCTGAATACCGGCACCTACCAACCACTGTGTATTGTTAAAGGCTACTTGCGTATTCCCCTGCATTGCAGCAATACCGGCAATGTTTACAAAAGATGCATCCATGCCGCTTACACCAGCAATGTTTACAGAACCCCAACCCGAAGAACGAGCAAACGGGTTAATCAATAATTCTGAAGCACCTGCTGAACCTGCACGCTGCGGGTTACCGGCTTGCACGGTTCCTATTAGGGCAAGTGCGCAAAATGCAATGATGTATTTCTTCATATTCATTTTTGTTCTCTCTTAGAATGAGTTCAAATCTACTGGACGGAGTGCACCGAACCATTTCACTACCTTTTCGCCCAATGCACCGGCATCAACATGGATGATGTATACGCCCGAAGCGATTGGAACATTGTAGGTATTCTTCAAATCCCACTCAATGAAAGTGAGCGAGTTGTCTTTTCGCAACTGGCGCACCAAAGTACCCGAAGTTGAGAAGATACTAATAGTACACGTTTCAGGAAGGTTCGTGATCTTCACAATATTGTCCAATTGTGAACCTTCGTAAGCACTATAGCCATAGTAAGGATTCGGCACAACTCGAATAGTCTCGAGAGCACTTGAACCCACTGAATCAATAAAGGTCCTAGTTGCAATATTCGACGTATTGAATTGGAATTGCGGTAAACCATTGTTTGGCACATCCGCTAATTGACTATTTTGATAAGCCGCATTCATTCTAATACGCACACGCGTTTCAGTCGGAAGCTCTGTGTATGGATTGAAATCCAATCCTTTACGCAGGGTCGGTATACCAATCCAACGACAAGCTCTCCAGAAATTCGCCTTAGCAATGTTCCCTAAACCACCTGTTTTCACTAAGTCTTCCATCAAATCTTTCAATGGCCAATTGTTCACATTTGGACCAGAGTACGAAAGATCTACATTGCTACCAGAGATTTTATCTTCATCCGCAAATACATAGATGTAATGCTGCCCACCGAATACGTATCCACCATTTACAGTATTGCCTGGCGGCAAAAACTCTCGATCCGTTGGGTTCCAGAGCATGTCATTACCATTTTCACCCGGTAACCATGAGTTTTCACCAAAGGCGATCAATAAACGCTTACCGGATTCTACATCGATAGCGTAACCCGGGAAGTACGACCAACCAGGAGCCATATTCGGGTCCTGTACAAGATTTCCATTATTCAAGTTCCAAGAGGTATCTTGACGCTGTGTTAATTTCTTATCGCCGTGTTCACTCAAACCAACTTCCTCCGCTAGTTCGAATACTGGTACGCGTGTCCATTTGCTAACGTCTTGCGTAAAGACAATATCTACAGAGTGAAGGTTAGATGCATCGTTCAAGTTACGTCCGATAGTTACCGCCGGACCCATACCGTAATTTGGATAGCCATTAACATCGACGCGATTATTACCTGAAGCATACATATAAGGCCCCCACGTTCCATCAACTATGTTCTCGAAATACCCCTTAGCGTCACCGTCTTGGTCTGGATACAATGTTGCAGGCTCTTCCGTTGGGTAACTATTGGTACCGGCTAAAATCCAATTGTAAGGTGTGTATGATTTATCATCCTTAATACCAGACCACCACTCTTTCGACGGGTCGTCATAAATGATCTCAGAGAAAACTACACCATTATTGTATGTGCCTTCATCATCTCCACCGGGCGTTGGTGCTTGCTGAATAGCTACTGAAAGACCAAGATCTGGGATAATCTGTTCGTTGTAGAATGAAATCGTTGTATCAGATTCTGCAACTACAGCGCCGTCTGCGTCTGTGATGTCCCAATTCGCTGTTCCATTCGCAGCATCAAAAGTTAATGTGTACAGACCCTCTTTCACCTCAAGTGGATCTACTACTTTAATAGCTACAGGTCCCATACCGCCCATGTAGGAAGGCTGACCGTCAGAGTTTCCACTCATAATGGCATCTACTTCTTCAGGAATCAGCTCTAGTTCTGTTCCGCCATTACCTACACCGTCCAGACGCTTGATAATAGGACCATCTCCATACTGAGCAACCTGCACAGTACCGCCCTTTTCAGAATCGATCTGATGAGGAATGACTGTGTATGTTTTAATGTTACGGCGACCTGCAAGGAATGGAATCTTCTGACCACCCGGAGCAGTCGTAGGGTTAAACTCTAAGTATTGGTTTTGACCGTAAGCTATAACTGTAAAATAATATTCTTTATGGTTGATAAGAGTACGATCACCAGTAGCAAACTGGTCTTCTGTAATCTGGAAAGAAGTAAAAATACCTTCATTGTTTGATTGTAAAGTCATGTCTTGTGGTACCAACGCATTTAGGTCTGGATCTACTTCCCAGTTGATTAGCTGCGTCAAATCGTTCTTGATATCACATTGAGCAACCATACGGCTTTGCGTGGGATCGTAGATATCAGAAATGCTTACGTCTGAATTGGCCAA
>CAJWZE010000054.1 GCA_913049845.1 uncultured Cryomorphaceae bacterium | reverse complement strand
ATATTTCCAAGAGATACAGATTTAGAACCGTGCTCCACACGAATCCAGTTGGCATTCGGAAGATTAACACCAATAGGTGTGGAGGGAGAGGCATCACCGGCTTCACCAGCCACGGTAACAATCTTGTAGCTAACACCAACAACGCTTTCCTTCTTATGCTCGTCCATAATGGGGCTGTTGTCCTCAAACCACTGCACGTTATCCGCTACAACGGCCATACGCGAACTGGCATCAAAGTCTTTCACCTGTACAACGGTCTCGTAAGAACCTCTGTAGCCCATTGGATCGTTATAAACCTCTACGAAACCGTTGATGTAATCAACATCACCGCTAGTCGTGCTTACCCACGCAATATTGTAGTCGTCCCATTTGACGAGATCACCACTTTCGTAGTACTCAATCAAAAGGCCTAGCGCTTTGGCCTGGTTCTCGTTTTCTGCTACGGCTTGTGCTTTAGCGAGGTGGGTTATGATTTCCCTAATGCTGCGGGCATAACGTCCGCGTGCACTAAAAACCTCCTCGTAGATGGCTCCGTTCTCATCGCGAGATAAACGGCTATTGAGGCCATGGCTTACAGGACGTGATGGATCAACATCTTCTTTTGCTGCATAAAATGCCTCTGCTTCTGCTTGCGTAATGTCTGGCGCATAAAAGTTCACGGCAGATTCTAGTAGTAAATCCACACCGTCTGAACGGTTCACTTTTTTAGTGTCAAACACTGGGTCAAAGATGGCGCGTTTTGCTTCTTCAGATAAATCTATATCCAATTCTTGTAATGTTGTAACGAACCAATCTTCATTGAATAACGGCTTGAATTTCCGGTTACTGTAGTGGTGGTGAATGCCATTGGCAAAAAAGACTCGTTTTGCATAGATTTCAACAGCTCTATAATCTGGACTCTCTGAATTAAAACTATCGCTCAAAATGATAGCCTCGAGTGCCTTTCGTATTTCTAAATTATGGCGGTAGTTACAATCCCACATAATATCACGGCCAGCAAGACCAGCCTGAGTAAGGTGGTAGGCATAGATGCGTTGTTTTGGAGTAAGATCTTTCCATGAAGGGATTTGGTAGCGGAGTACTTTGACATCTGCAAAGCGGTCCACTTGCCACTGAAAGTCACTTTGAGAATCTTTTGTGTGCATTTCTTCTTGAGGGTTGCAGGAACAAAGCACTATCGCAGCTAATACTCCTATGAACAATACTCTTTTCATTTTAGACTGAGTAATTAAACCGGAAATATAAGGCAGAATTAAAGCCTTTTACAATAGAGGACTGAATTCAAAAAAAAATCTCCTCGGATAGAGGCGGTTTTTTGTTATTGAATGATGATTCTAGTCGTGCCTTCAGGTATTCCGTTGTCGTTAAACGCCTTCAGGATATATGCTCCAGGTGGCAAATGACTAATATCCCAATGATCATTTTGTTCATTTAATTCCCATTGCTCGCCGCTCATATTATAGATTATGGCTTTCGAAGGATTGGGTGTTATCGTAATTCCCTCAGTTGCGGGATTTGGATAAGTTAGATATTGGATAGTCTCTTCTTCTAATCCTATACCGGATGATACTTGGAAAATAATAGATAAATCTTGGGCCAAAAATCCATCGGTTAAGCGAAGCGCAAGAATATATGGTGTGCTCCTGGTTTGAGCGGAACTTGGCGCCCATAGAATAGTACCTTGAATAGTATCGTTGGTTCCAGATCCTGTACAAGTCCATTGTGCGGGATTAGGGTTGGTAAAGAACGGTTCGCCAAATGCATCTGCGTAGAGCGTATGTCCATTTGGTGAATAGCCAGAAACAGAGAGTGAGAAGGAAGAATTTTGAATGAGATTTACGTAAACGTTTCCGAGGCTATCTACGGGTAAATTACCTGCATTCCAGATTGGGCCTACTACACTTGTCTGAACCACAATGAATTGCATGTCTCGACGTATTTCCCCTATCTTTTGACCGTCTCGATATTCTTCGACCAATACAGATGTGACAAAGTTTCCAACCATAGTTGCAGTCCAAGTGATCGTACCGGTAATAGAATTAATGGTCATTGGATTGGAAACCGTACCAGGAGGTAATGTATATCCTGGGCACGCAGTATTTAGGCCATTTAATGGTTGAGATAAACTCCAGTACAAGGAATCTCCATCTGGATCAAACGGCAAGGGATTGTATTGCCAAGGAGTATTTGCGGGCAAGAAAATAGATGCAGGCACTAAAAACCAAGGCGTAGAGTTACTTGTAGTATCAAAAACGGTTACTTCTGTTTGAAGGAACATACTTTGACTTAAGGGCGTAGAAATGTTCTGAATAGCACCGTTTCTGCAACAGTTACTCCATCCTATGGTATAAGTTCCACTATTTACGAAAGTAATTGTGTCAATGAAAAAATAAACCTCTACACCATAGGGATACATGGGTAAAGTATTACCACTTAGCACGGAATCATAAGGTGTGGTTAGGGTAGCAACATTTGAACCTGTTGAGTCAGTGATGTAGAATTGGGCAGTAGATTGCATCGGAATCCCTGCAGTATCTCTATATACTGTCATCAAAATCTGGTACTGGTAGCCGCTGATTTGTTGGGCAACGATTTCTCCTCCCATCAGGTGGGTTGATTTACCTGGAGTGCCTAATAGTATTAACATTCCAAGTATTAAAATCAATTTAATTTTCATCTGAATTGGGTTTAATCGCACCTTAAGATACGACTATTCTAGAATAAGCAGCGTCAAAGCTTCTCTTCAACGCCGTTTGGAAAGGTGTCGAGGTAGAGTTGTTCCACCTTTGTACGTACCCAAGGTGTCTTTCTTAGGAACTTCAAAGTCGATTTTACCGAAGGGTCGTACATGAAGCATCGCACTGGGATACGAAGGGCCAATTGGTCCCAACCCCAATACTCGACCAGCGCTTCCACGATGTGTGCCAGTTTAACGCCATGAAGAGGGTTATTCGCCTGGCTCATCGTGCTCATTTTGGAAGGTCCAAGCCACAAATCGACTCACCTTATTTCCCTGTTTCATTTCCACTACCTTGATTTTGGTGGGGTTGCCCTTACGAATGAATCTCTTGAAGGTACGCAGGTGGTCTTTTTTCGAAACTAAACAGGTAAACCACTGGATTTGATGACCATATTCGGTGCTTTCTAGGGCCATTTTTTTCAAGAAGGCCTCTTCACCGCCTTTGTACCATAACTCATTGGCGCTTCCTCCGAAGTTGCGATTGGCCTCCTCTTTACCGTGTAAGTTCCTATTCTTGCGAGTGTTTGCAGCCAGGGCTTCACTTTTAGTTTTATAAAATGGTGGATTGCATACCAAGATATCAAAAGTCTCTTTTTTCTCGATCACACCTTGAAGCAATTGGCTCTTGAATTCTTGTCTTCGGATGCGAGTTCCCATCATATTGGCATTCATACGTACCAATCCTTTGGCGTAGCTGATGGCCTCTTTATCTACCTCTGAACCAACACATTCCCAGTTAAAAGCTGCCGTAGCCAGTAGGGGATAGATCAAAGAGGCGCCCACTCCCACATCGAGCATTCGTAAGCGTCGGTCTTTAATTTTCGGCAATAGATCTCGAGCGTGTAAGAGATAATCGAATCGTCCCGTAACGGCAGGGCAGAGGTGTCCTTTTTTTAACGACCAATTCACATTAAATTTCCACTTTAAAAGCGCCTTATTTAGCAAATAAACGGCCTCGGGATTACTGAAGTCAATGCTCTTTCTTGCAAACTTTCCAGGAACCACGAAGACTTCCAACTCCGGAACGGCGTTCACTAGTTGATTGAAGTTGTAGTTGTTTTGGAAGGGATTTTGTGGATGCACGGGCGCTACTTTTTAATGTTGCATAAGATACCAAAGCTAGGGAAGAACATTCTTCGTACTTTTTTGGCTACAAACAATACGTATGATGAAAGAATATATTTTTCTATTTGCCCTGCTATTAGCAGGCCACAATGGATTCGCACAAAAGGCAACATTAGCCCCAGGAGCTATTATCCATCAAGTCTTCTTTTGGCTCGAACATCCTGATGCTATGGAAGATAAAGCGGCTTTGAAGGAAGGTCTTGAAACACTGAATGGCATTAGTGAGGTAGAGATGCTTGTCCTAGGGGAGCCTGCTTCAACTATGGTGCGCGAGGTGGTTGTTAGTGATTGGGACGTCTCAGAGACAATGTTTTTTGGGAGTACTGAAGATCAAGACATATACCAAAATCACCCATTGCACCAAGCCTTTATCAAGGAATACGGATACCTTTGGAAGAAGGTGGTTGTATATGATATTCGATTAGACTAAGGTGAGAATTCTTCTACCTATGCATTCAATACATCTGCGATGACATAGATCGTCTTCGTTGTCGGTAGAATTCTAGAATACCCTCTAAGAAAGACACTAGTTTACGTCCTAATTCCCACTGTTGCTTGGATATAGAACGCATTGTTTTAAAATGATGTTTGTAGTTCACAGTTAAGTTACCTATCCCTAATGAAATAAAAAAACACTTGCTAGTGGTTCACTCGGACACAAAAAATGAACCAGGGCGGGGGCAAGGCTGTTTTAATTGTTTTATATTTCCGGGCTCAAAACAATTGAACATGTTTAAATATCTAAGAAAGATTGGAATTGTTGCAATTTCAGTTTTCATGGTAGCTAGTTGCTCTGGCCCTGGTGAAATCCATGAATATTCGGTAAATGATCTCGAATTTAGCCTCGAAGGTCCATTATTTGCTGGCCCAAACAGTGGCCAAGCTGAAATCTCTGTTGATTTAGCCGAAGCGTTAGGCGATGCATACGTTGACGGAAAGAGAATTAGCGATGCTCGTTTGACATCTGCTACAGTGATTCCAAACGATTCGTTGGGTTTTGCTCATATCAATGCATTCATTGTTTCATTCGCTAGCGATAACGAAGACGTGAGCATGCAAGAAGCTGCTGTTAAGAATCCATTGGACAAAGGTGCGGCTGAAGCATCATTGAATGTAGCTACCGAGGCTGAACTAGGAGAAATTATGGAAGAAGGCAAGGTATATGTTGTACTTGATGCTGACCTCGCAGAGGATTACTGGGACGGTAACCGTGACTTTAGATTGAATTTTACACTTGAATTAACCATAAAATAGAAGACCATGCTTCGCAAATTAACTTTCTTGGCAGTTTCAGCTGTCATAGCATTTGGAACATCAAGTTTCGACCTACCACAAAAATCAGAAGATCGGGGGGATCGTCTAGTAGGTATTTGGGAACCGTCAAACGGCCGTTCACGTATTAAAATTGACCGTATTGGTAATAAGTTCTACGGTCGTGTAGTTTGGCTTATCGAGCCGAATGATGCGGATGGAAACCCAAGAACAGATATCAATAATCCAAATCCAGACCTACGCAACGTGCCACTAAGAGGCTTCCGAATGTGTAAGGATTTCGTTTATCAAGGTGACGATGAGTGGTCTGAGGGTACTTTGTATGATCCGAATAACGGCTCAACGTACCAAGGTACAATCACGATGCGTGACATGAATACATTGGATATGCGCGGTTACATTGGTGTAGAGGCTATCGGCCGTACAGATGTATGGAAGCGACTGAAAATGCCTTCTAGAAAGAAGAAGTAGTCCATGATGTGCAACTTTTTGAAGTTAACGACGGCGGCAATCGTCCTTGCTTCTACGCCAGTCTTCGCTCAAATTGACGGGACTGCAGATGACGATATAGACTGGAGCTTATACGAAGACCTTGGTTTCGAGGACGAGAGTATGAAGCGCTATGCTAATGCGAAAATCGAAGGATTATCGCCGGCGAAACTGATCACTCTTGGCTACGACTTCCAAGGTCCATACACAATTAATGCGGCTTCTGAGGGAGCTGCAATCCTGGATCAAAATGAGGAGGAATTTCCGAAACAACAGGAATATTTAGTCAACTCTACAGGCGGTGTACGTGCGAGTTTCAATCTACCGGTGATCAGCCAAAACAACCTTGTTTGGCAGATGGGCGCCAATTATTGGAATACTTCTTACAACTACGCCGAAGCACCGAACCCCAATGATAATGCGGTTAACCCATTACACCGGACGCTTTCAGAGCATGGTCTACGCACTTCTGGTATCAGTACAACAATCTATAAGCCTTTAGACGATACACAGTTCATCTTGTTCCAAGGTTCGGCAGATCTGAGTGGTACTTACGGCGCCTCAGCGATGCCAGCGCAGTACTTGAAATATTCTGCTGCTGCACTTTGGGGTAAACGTCCTACGGAAAAGAAGCAATGGGGTGTTGGTTTAGCACGTACCTACCGTGTAGGTGAGTTAAACTATATCCCGGTTATTCTTTACAACAAGACGAGCGCCAACAACAAGTGGGGTACAGAAGCATTGTTTCCAGCACGTGTGCACGTAAGAAGAACAATCAACCCACGTAATATGCTGTTCTTGGGATACGAGTTGCAAGGACAGTCGTTCCGAATGTACGAGAACCTACCAGGTTTTGATCTTCGTGATGAAGATTTGGAAATCCGTCGTGGTGAAATTCGTGTACGTGCGGTTTATGAGTTCTCGTTGAAGAACTTCATTTGGATGTCTATCCAAGCAGGGTACCGCATCAACTACCGTTACGATGTAGATCGCTTAGAAGCTGGTCCAGACATTTACCGTGCCTTTGGTCTTATCGACGGCACTCCAGCATATGCACAGATGAATGTCCTCACAAACCCATTCTATGTAAATATCAGCGTGAATTTAGTAAGTCCTTAATTGCGACCGTCTTTAAAATACAAAGCCCCGCCTTTACAGCGGGGCTTTTTTTTACCATTTAATTTCGTCTTGGTCGCTTTGGACGTCTTTTCTTGCTGCGCTGTTCAGCACCTTCAGAGGGTTTATGTATCTTACTTTGACCTTGAGGTCTTGGCTTTTTATTGCGTGGTGTACGCTGGCCAGGTTTCTTCGGTTTTCGATTTTCAGGATCGGACCATTCTTCCTCTGCACCGGCTGTGAATGGATGGTCTTCTACTAGAGGAATGGAAGCTTTAATGAGCTTTTCAATGCCTTTGAGGTACTCGCGCTCATCAGCTGCACATAGGGATACTGATGCGCCAGAGGCATCGGCACGACCCGTTCTACCTATTCGATGTACATACGTTTCTGCAATGTTGGGCAGTTCATAATTAACCACATGTTCAAGCCCAGAGATATCAATACCTCGTGCAGCAATATCCGTAGCTACAAGCACTTTAAGTTCACCGGCTTTAAAAGACTTCAATGCTTTCTGCCGGGAATTTTGACTTTTATTTCCATGTATGGCTGCAGCTTTCACTCCTTTCTTATTTAGAATGCGTACTACTTTGTCACAGCCGTGTTTGGTACGACCGAAAACCAGTACAGAACCTTCCATCTCTTGAAGCAAGTTAAGAAGCATAGACGGCTTTTCTTTTTTGGCCACATAGTATACAGCTTGGGAAACACGTTCAGCTGTTGGTTTTTCCACTGCGATGCGCACCTGCTTGTAATTGGGCTTGAGAATTTGACTGCTCAGTTCAATAATTGCCTTCGGCATCGTCGCCGAGAAAAATAAACTTTGACGGCGTTGAGGTATGATTCTTAAAAGCTTTCGGATGTCATGAATGAAGCCCATATCAAGCATCTGATCAGCCTCGTCTAAAACGAAGTGCGACAAGGAATCAAGATTGATGAATCCTTGGTTGTGCAGATCGAGCAATCGACCCGGAGTTGCCACCAGATAATCTACACCTTTGCGGAGCTGATCAACCTGGGGGTTTTGTCCTACGCCCCCAAATATTACTGCCGTTCTAATGGGTGTTCCGGCACTATATCGCTTGGCGTTTTCAGCTACCTGTAGCGCCAACTCTCGCGTTGGTGTAACCACCAACGCTCGTATGCGACGTTTCTTGCTCCTACGCTCGAGCAAATGCTGTATAATAGGAATAGTGAACGCTGCTGTTTTTCCCGTTCCGGTCTGTGCTGTTCCGAGCAAATCATAATCCTCTAAAAGGAGCGGTATGCTTTGTGCTTGGATAGGAGTAGGGTGGGTATAGCCTTGCTTTTCCAAGGCGGATAGGATTCGAGAATCGAGTCCTAGTGAATCAAATGTCATAAAGATTGTTTAGGCTGCACGCGTCTTGCACGGCACTTCAAAGGTAGTCTATTCAAAATTGGTAATTAATGGACCTTAATAACCTCGTCTTTTGGTAGACGACGTCTCGGCCCCCAGAATCCATCGTCCTGACCTTTGCCGCAGCCGATTACCATGTTTATTTCTGCACGTCGAGGCAACCTTAAGAGGCGTTTTACACGAACACTATCAAATCCTTCCATAGGACAGGTGTGGAACTCTTCTGAAGCCATGCTGAGCATAAAATTCTCTGCGGCAAGTGCGGCACTCTTATGTACCGTAATACGTTGCTGCGCATGCCCTTCAGCACGGTAAATGGGTCTGAATAATCCGATAGTAAACGAAAGCACTCGGCGGTATAATCCCAAGATACCCAATCCATCGTTTATGTAGGATAAGGGCATAAGTTTGGTATAGTAAGTTAGGCGCAATTTGATTGACCTAGCATCGCGTCCTAAGCGCTCTGCGTCTTTTAGAATTAAACTTTTATGCCATTGCACACGGTGACGCCATTTGTCTCTGCGGGTAACAATTACAACTAACTCCTGTGCCGTTCGCGCTGCACTTTGGTTCATACAGGCATACACCAATTTCTTTTTCTTCTCCTCATCACGTACCCAATGGAACTCCCAGAGCTGCATATTGCTGCTGTTCGGGGCTAATGAGGCGTGTTCTAAGGCTTTTTCTATGATTTCTGCAGGAACGCGCTCGTCTGCTTTGAATTTGCGGTTAGAACGGCGGAATTGGATAGTATCGTCAAAGGTCATGTAGCAGGTATTAAGGCATTACTCGGCCCCAGTTGGCCAAATGGTGGTGACCTTCGTGTTGCGAATTAAGGATGTTCTTGTATTTCACTTCGCCATCTTTTAACACCCACAAGACACTAGAGTTCTGCTCCTCAATAAAATACCCACCGCCTGAAAGTTCTTCAACTAAACTTTCTGTGAAGGAGAATATTTCGTTCTCAGCGAAGAGTTCAGGATAAATGTGTTCGAATTTTCCAATACCTAAGTGGTAGCGAACTATTCCAGAAAACTGGGGGGCAACTTCAATCAGGTTATCAGCAAGACGGTGCTGGCTCGGGCGTTCCCCTTTTAGCGTTTGGCCGCCGTTGTTGAAGAATATGATCGTAGAATCGGACTCTATATCCACATCGTGTTGTGACATGAACGGTCCTTCAATGAGTTCTATCATCTTACCCGTAGACGGGCGGAAGTGCATAATCCAAGAGCTAGTGCGTGAAGAAATAAAAACATCTCCCTTCTTCATTTTTGGACCGTCCTGCAAGACTGGCTGAATATCGTTGATGTGCAAAGGGTCTCCCGGAGAATCCGATTTAATCAAGAGGTGTGTGAGATCATTTTCTATCAGAATTTCAGTTACACTTTTGTGGAATAGTATTCTGCCACTCTCTGCGTCAAATTGAGTAATGGTATTATCGATGAATGGAAATTCTCGTCCATCAATGTTAAAGCGGGCTCCGTAGTATATGTGCTCGCCATTGTCTTTACCGTAAGTGTTGGCCCAGAAGGTGTTGTCCGCGCCTATGTTGATGGCGTGATGGTGTGCGATGGAATCCTGCTTCCACAAGCGCTCACTGTTCTTGTCAATCTTGATTAGACCAGTCACACCATTCAACGAATAGATTAGGCTGCTGTCCGGTAGCATTAGGGAATGCATTATGCGGTTGTGCGGATTAGCTAGGCGATCGACACTCCACGTTTTTAGCTCTTTATTAGTTCTTAAGTTTTTGATGGCGATTGTACGCTTCCAATTGGCATTTGCATAACTGAGCAGTACCTTAACATCTTGTTCAAGCTCATTTACGGGCTCGAAATTCTCTGGTGAAGGAACATACACTAAAGGAAGGCGCTCCACAGCGGCTTTGGCAACCATTAATCGGTCGGGAAGGGTGGTGAAGAAAGTAATGGATCGGCTCACTCTATGCGGCACCCACTGCTTACCCTTAGTAGTTTCACGAACTACCCACCCAAAGGCACATAGAATGGTCAATACCACTACTGTGTTCGCAATAAAAATGGGAATTTTACGTAGCATTGGTTTAAGTAGGCTAACCTTAATTAACAAACCAAAGGTAGTGGAATCCCTATGATATTTCGAGGATTAAACAAATGGTTGGTAGCCAAGATTTAATCATAATAGTTGGCTCTAAAAATAGTTCAAACTCTAATAGATTAGTAGAAATTGCAAAAAAAAATGGTACCCATGCTATGTTAGTCGATGATATAAAAGATTTAGATTTAAATCTTCTCAATAATACAAAAAAAATAGGTATTTCTGCCGGTGCATCTGCTCCAGAACAACAAATACAAAAAATTATTGATTCTTTAAAGCAAGATAAAAAAATTATTATCACTGA
>CAJWZE010000053.1 GCA_913049845.1 uncultured Cryomorphaceae bacterium | reverse complement strand
GGAGCCGCCTTTTTAACTGTTGTTTTCTTAGGGGCTGCCTTTTTAGCTGCTGTTTTCTTAGGAGCTGCCTTTTTAGCTGCTGTTTTCTTAGGGGCTGCCTTTTTAGCTGCTGTTTTCTTAGGAGCTGCTTCCTTTTCTTCAGTTGTTTTTGTTGCAGCTTTCTTAGCTGGAGCTTTGGCAGTAATTTTATTAATAGTGATTGAAGTGAACATTTGACGGTGACCGTTCATCTTCTGGTAACCTTTACGACGCTTCTTCTTGAATACAAGAACTTTATCGCCTTTCACTTCGCCATTTACGGTAGCATCTACTTTAGCTCCGTCTATAACTGGGGCGCCAACCTTTACATCACCTTTATCTTCAATGAGAAGTACACGGTCGAATTTAACTTTCTTCCCTGCCTCAACATTCAAGCGGTTAACGTACAAGCGTTGGTCTTTCTCAACTTTGTATTGAAGCCCTGCTATCTCTACAATTGCGTACATTATACTTGTTTTTAAGGGCTGCAAATATAAAACAACTCATTAAATAACAAAGCGTTAAAATGGGGAAGATTGCAAAAACTTAGGGGCCTATTTTGAGGCTGCCGAAGTACGTGCCCTTATATTTGGGACTCCATTCAAATGTAACATCAATGAAAAACTTCATGATTTTGGGTGCATTAGCAGTTTTTACTGCGCTCAGCGCTCAAAACAAAATTGACTTCGAAGAGTACGATTTAGACAACGGTTTACACGTGATTCTTCATGAAGACCACAGCACTCCTATCGCGGCTGTGACCGTCCTCTACCATGTAGGTAGTAAAAACGAAGAAACAGAGCGTACGGGTTTTGCCCATTTCTTTGAGCACTTATTGTTTGAAGGCAGCGAAAACATCAAACGAGGCGAATTTGACAGCTACGTTACTAATGCAGGTGGTGCACTTAATGCGAATACTTCTCAGGACCGCACTTTCTACTTTGAATTGTTACCGTCAAACCAGATGGAATTAGGATTGTGGCTCGAAAGTGAAAGAATGCTTCACGCCAAAATCCAGAAAATTGGTGTGGAAACACAACGTGAGGTAGTAAAAGAAGAAAAGCGCCAGCGTGTAGACAACCAGCCTTACGGTTCTTGGTTCGAGAATATGGCGAAGCGCCTTTACACAGAACACCCTTACAATTGGGTGCCTATTGGTTCTATGGACCATTTGAATGCTGCCCAATTGGACGAGTTCATGGCTTTTTACAAGAAATTCTACGTTCCTAACAATGCTACATTGAGTATTGCCGGGGATATTGACGTTGAAAAAACGAAAGAACTAATTGCAGCTTACTTTGGGGATATTCCTAGAGGTGCTGATGTTGTTCAGCCGACAGTTCAAGAGCCGGCCCTGGGCGGTGAAAAGACTGCTACTATTTACGACAATATCCAGTTGCCCGCACTCATTATGGGGTATCGTATGCCTCCGCAGACTTCTGATGATGCCTATGCACTGCAAATGGTAAGCTCAGTACTAAGCGGTGGTCCTTCGTCGCGTATGTACAAACGTTTGGTTGATCAAGATCAAACGGCATTACAGGTATTTGCCTTTCCATTCTCTTTGGAGCAGGGCGGTGCTTTTATAACATTCTCTTTGGCTAACGCTGGAAAAACCATTGACGATATGGTTCCTGCATTGGAAGAAGAGATTTCAAAGCTTCGAAATGAATTAATCTTAGAGCGTGAATTCCAAAAGATCCAAAATCAAATGGAGAGCAACTTTATCCAAAGCAACTCGAAGATGGCTGGTATTGCGGAATCTTTGGCAAATTACCACACCTATTATGGTGATGCAAACTACATCAATACAGAAATCGAGCGTTACCGCAGTGTAACTCGTGAAGATATCCAGCGCGTTGCACAAAAGTACCTCGTAAAAGACAACCGAGTGGTGTTGCGCTATTTGCCAAAAAGTGAAGAACCAACTGAATAAGACCTAAGATGAAAAAGTACATTTATTCCCTTATAGCAGTAGCAGCGGCCCTCACTTTGACGGCTCAGACTTCCATTGATCGATCGACAGCACCTACGCCAGGTCCTGCTCGTGTTCCAACCATTGCTTCATACGAAAGCTTTGAACTGAAGAATGGATTGAAAGTATTCGTGGTTGAAGACCACAAATTGCCACGTATTTCTATGTCATTGATTCTCGACCGCGATCCTATCGTGGAGAGCGACAAAGCAGGTTATGTTAGTATTGCTGGAGACCTATTAGGTGCAGGAACAGCAAACAGAACGAAAGCCGAGCTTGACGAAGAGATAGATTTCATGGGTGCAAGATTCTCAACCTCCGCCTCTTCAATTAATGTAGGCGGTTTGAGTAAATACACAGACAACCTAATTGAAATTATGGCAGATGTATTGTTAAACCCAAACTTCCCTGCTGAAGAGTTTGACAAACTAAAATCACAAATGACTTCAGGATTGAAAGCTAACGCGGACGATCCAGATGCAATTTCAGGCAACCTGCGCGGTGCTGCTCTATACGGTTTGGAGCACCCTTACGGTGAAGTGATGACAGAGGCAACCGTTGAAGCTGTGACGCTTGAAGATTGTAAAAACTACTTCTCAATGTATTTCCGTCCAAACATTGCCTACATGGTTGTGATTGGGGATATCATAACTAAAGATGCAAAGAAGAAATTAAGCAAAGCTCTCAAGGGTTGGAAAGCTGCTGAGGTACCGACGCACAAGTATGAGAAGACATCTCTGCCTGCTGCCGGACGCATTGTCATGGTGGATAAGCCGTCTGCCGTGCAGTCGGTTGTATGGTTGGGTAATGTGATTGACCTTCCTCAGGGCCATCCGGATATCGAGCCCTTACGCGTTGCGAATCAAATTCTAGGTGGTGGTATGTCGGGCCGATTGTTCACTAACCTACGGGAAGACAAAGCATTCACCTACGGTGCATACTCAAGCTTCGGTGTAGATCAGCTAAATTCTACCTTCGGAGCATCTGCCAAGGTCCGTAATGAAGTTACAGATTCTGCCATCGTTGAATTTATATACGAGATTGGAAGAATGCGCACAGAAGCTGTAAGCGAAGAAGACCTCATTGCTGCAAAAGCTTCTTTGAGTGGTGCCTTTGGCCGTTCGCTTGAGAGCACATCAAGCGCTGCCAGCTTTGCCCTAAATATTGCACGCTACGGTCTACTTACAGATTATTACAACAACTACCTTGCTCGACTTGAGGCGGTGACTGCTGATGATGTCATGCGCGTATCTAATGATTATATGCGTGCTGAGAACCTGACCATTTCTGTTGTCGGTAAGGCTCAAGATGTAGCTGCGGGTTTAGCTGCCTTTGGTACTGTTGAGTACTATGATGCAGAAGGCCAGCCCGCCGATTCGCCAACATTCTTGTTTATGCCGGAAGGCGTAACACTAGAATCAGTATTTGGCAACTACTACGAAGCTATGGGTGGCGTTGAAGCGTTAAAAGCATTGAGCGCAATCGACATTAAAGCGCATCTCGAAATCCCAGGTATGCCGGGTAAGATAAAAATGCGTACTGCTAAGATGACCCCAGGTAAGTTTATGATGGAGCAGAGCATGCAAGGCATGACCGTAATGAAAATGACCTACGTGGACGGCGTAGGTAAGCAAAGCGGAATGCAAGGAAAGAAAGATTTGGAAGGCGAGGAGCTTCAAGAATTGAAGGAACAAGCTGCTTATGTTGTTGACGAATTGGCTTGGATGGAAGATCTAGAATCATTCACTTTTGACGGTCAGACATTAATGGATGGTCAAGCTGTCTACCAAGTTTCCGAAGGTGATAAAACAATGTACTTCGAAGTAGCTACCGGTTTGTTCTGCAAGAGCACAGAAACTACAGAAACACCTGAAGGAGATATGGCTGTAACCACAACCATTGAAAAATGGGGTGAATTCGGTGGCGTGAAAATGCCGAAAGTGACTAAACAAAGTGCTGGTCAACAGCAATTTACCATAATTGTAGATTCGATTGAATTCAATGAAGATGTAAAGTCAAAACTGTTCAAATAGAATAATATTTATTTCTACTTTAATAATTCCTTAATCCCTCACGGCTTTGCTGTGGGGGATTATTATTTTTTGTTGATGAGGTAAATTCCCGTGATGATGACAAGCAATCCTACAAGATGGTTCCAGAGAATCTGCTCACCATCCCAAACGCCCCACAAAACGGCAACTAATGGAATGGCATAGGTCACGGATGAACTGAACAGTGCGCTAGTCATCTGGATTAGCTTATTAAACATCATTACTGCAATACCACTACCGAGGATACCAAGAATACAGATGTAGCCGAAATTTTGCCATGCATTGGAATCGGAACTAAAGACCTCGAAAACACCAGAACTTAGACTGTATATTATGGTGAAGGGGGCAGCGCTCGCCAGACTAAGGGTGGTCACAGTCAGTGCTTTTAGGTGCGGCAATTGCATTTTCAGTGTATTCACTGAAGTCCCATACATCATTGTGGCAAGTACCCCGAATAAACCATAAGCCAGTTCGCCCTCCATTTCAAAAGCACCTCCTAATATACTGTTCATTGGAAGGATTAATAGCGCAGCACCGATAAGTCCGACGGTAACACCTTGCCATCCGGTTTTTCCTGCTTTTAGACCAAAGAACCAACCGCCAATAAGTACTGTGAAAAGTGGAACTAGAGAATTGATAATTCCAACTACACCACTGTCAAGATGGTTGACAGCCAATGGAAATAGAACATATGGAATTGCATTGCCTAAAAAACCTACAATGAGCAATGGGAAGAGGTCTTTTCTTTGAAAGAATCGAAAGTGTCTGAAGCCGATGGATGTCATAAAAAGCGCGGCGATACTTACGCGGAGCGTACCTACTTGAGTATAGGTGAAGCTCTGGAGACCTCGTTTCATGAGGATAAAGGATGAGCCCCAGATCAAGGCGAGTCCGATAAAAATGAACCAAGGCAGTAATGGGTTGTTTTCTTTAATAGTGCTCATGCGGCAAATTTGTAACAAAAAGCACAGTCCTTTTCCTGACCACCCTTAATTTTGTAAAAAAAAGAGTGATGAAATACACTGTAATACTTGCAGCAACATTGATCTTGCCTTCTTGTTCATCTCCTGAACCAGAGTCTCTTACAATCCCTGCGACGGCTATTGAACCTATCACAGGGGTTGTAGCAAATGCTGAAGTGTCATTACTGATTTCAGGAATGACTTGTGAAATGGGTTGTAAGGGTCTTATAGAAAGCAAGGTTGGTAAGAGTGCCGGTATTGTCAATTTCGAAATCACTTTTGCAGATAGTACGGCATTGGTTTCTTTCGACTCAACGCTAATCAGCCCAGCCGAAATAACGGTATGCGTCGCTGCTGTAGGTGGCGGAGGTTTGTACTCGGCCACGGTATTGAAATAAAATAGATATGGTCAGTCCGGTTATCAAGAAGCTTGCAACGGTTTCTCTCGTCTTTATATTCTTGGTTATCCTTGCTGGTTCAGTGGTGAGAGCCACAGGTTCTGGGATGGGATGCCCGGATTGGCCGCAATGTTTTGGGTACAATATTCCGCCAGTAGATTTTGAGACTTTGACCTGGAGAGAAGGAAAAGCTTTCGACGAGGGACAAATGATACTTCTTGAAGAACGATTTTGGGTAGCGAAAACTGACCTTGTTACGGATGCGGTGTTCAACGAAGAAAATTGGATACTTTTTGACCGTCACGAATACACCATATTCAATCCAGTGCATACTTGGATTGAGTTTGTCAATCGACTTATTGGTGCACTGTCAGGACTACCGATACTTTTAATGACGTTTCTTGCATTCGCTCAGGTTCGAAAGAACACTGGGAATGCTGTACTTTCTTTAGGGGTGCTGTTTTTGCTTGTATTTGAAGCGTGGTTAGGCAAGCTTGTAGTGGATGGAAATTTAGTTCCCAATCAAATAACGATTCACATGATGGGCTCTGTGGCGATTGTGCTATTGTTGCTAGCCATCCGTGCTCGAAACGACAACGGTTCACAGGTTCTTCCAAAGTCTATTCTTAGAGTATATATAGCATTACTTTTAGCTGTCGTAGTTCAGATATTTTTGGGTACCCAGACCAGAGAGTTGGTTGATGCTGCAGTTGACCACGGTATTATTGAACGTCTTGAAATCATACCAAGTATCGAACAGATAATGCCAAGGCTTCACCGCTCTTTTGCTTGGGTTGTGATTATTCTTTCCAGCGTATTGTTCTATTTGAGACGTACCATAGGAGTTGAAATCCCAGGGTTCAAAGGACTGTTATTTGCTATTGGTCTGGAATGGACTATTGGTGTGGTATTGTATTTCTTAGGTTTACCAAAAGCGATGCAACCGGTTCACTTGGTGTTGAGTGTAGGTATCCTAGCCTCTATCAGCTATCCCCTCTTTCTCGCGCTACGTAAATCTTAAGGAGGTCGAGCGCTCGCTTCCATTGTGCTTCGAATACAAAAATCTTAATGCTGAGGTTGCCTCCCACAGGGAGTACTGAAGCCATGGTAAGGTGTTCGAGTTCAACACGAATACTATTGCCTTCTAAGTAATTGGCCATAAGATTGGCTTGGGTAGGAGTGGATGCAACATATAGGAGTTTACGGCTACTCATTCCAGCTAAGATTAGCGATCAATTCTAACATCTCTTCCCGCATGAAAGCCGTGACAGGTGCGAGGCTGTCAGAATTAGGGGAGCTGTAATGGTACAATACACCTCTTAAGAAATGATTTGTACTATCTGTGGCATAAAACTGTGTTGTGGCGGCTGATGCTCCGGACATTTCATAATACATGCCGAACACCTTAGTGCTGTCGTATTCAAAGAATTGCTCACGCATCCCGGAAGCCTTGACCGTATGCTTGTATGCTAGCTTTTGGGCATCTCGAAACAATTCCTCCAGATTATCTTCAACAGGCTTGTAGGTAAGCTGTATGGTGCTTCTAATACTTGGATAGACCAAATCGATCCAACAGTTGGCTGAATCCTTATAAAGGACCTTCGCTGCTTGGTTAATACTGCTTTTGAAGGCGCATCCTTGAAGATTAAGCGTTGTATAGTCTAGATTTGGAAGGCCAATTCTCATATACCCATTTGGTCGGGCTACAGGATCTAATCCGCAGGAGGTAAGTCCAATCGCAAAAAAGAGGAGATAGAGGATATGCTTCATGCTAAGCTTCACTTTCTGGGCTAATAGTTACTTTGACTCTGATAATTTTTCGTTGATCCACACTTTCTACTTTGAAGGTAAATTCATCATGGCTGATTTCTTCGCCTTTTTCTAAAAATTTACCAGCCAATTCCAAGATCAAACCGGCTAGCGAATCGCTTTCACCATCGACTGCATCAAATCGCTCCTTTGGTAAGTCCAACACTCTGCATAAATCAATGAGTGGGATAGAGGCCTCGAACACGAAGGTATGGTCATCTAATTTGCTGTAGCTTATATCATCGTCATCAAATTCATCAGATATTTCGCCAACAATTTCCTCCAGAACATCTTCAAGTGTAATAACTCCTGAAGTTCCGCCAAACTCGTCAACAACGATTGCTAAGTGTACTCTACGGCGCTGAAATTCTCCAAGCAAATCGTCAATCTTCTTGCTCTCAGGGACGAAGAAGGGCTGTCGCATAAGATCTTGCCATTCAAAACTTTCACCAGCATTCATGTAGGGGAGTAAATCCTTTATGTAGAGCAGACCTTTGATTTGGTCCAAATTTTCCTCAAATACTGGGATGCGGGAATATCCGCTTTCCGTCATTTTAGCAAGGGCCTCTTGGTATCCTGTAAATTGCTCAATAGCAACCACAGAAGTGCGAGGGGTCATTACTTCTCTTACAGAGGTAGAGCCGAAGCGAACGATTCCTTGAAGGATACGCTGTTCGTCTTCCGAAGTATTCTCATCGCTCGTTAATTCTAAGGCTTGTTCCAGATCATCAACACTTAAGCTCGGTCCTTTTCCTTCTATTGTAAGACGATTAACGGTTTTGCTTAATCTACTGCTCAAAGGAAGTAAGATTTTGTGTATACGACTCAAGGAACGAACAACCATACGGGCAAATCTTAGCCTAGAACTACGTGCGTAGACTTTTGGTAGGATTTCCCCAAAAAGCAATATAACTGCGGTTATAGCGAGAATTTCTATTAGGAAAACCACCAAAGGTGACCAACTATCGGGAGAGAAGTATTCATTCAGTAGAAATGAGGAAAGGATGACAATACCAACATTCACAAAATTATTTGCAATGAGAATAGTGCCCAAGAGTTCTTCGGGCTGCTTCAGCAGTCCGTTTATCTTGTCATTTTCCGTGCTGTTATCCTCAAGCGCTTCTAAATCAGAGGCATTAAAGGAGAAAAATGCTACCTCACTACCAGAAATCAGAGCAGAGCAAATTAGCAAAAGAACTAAGATGGCAATAAGCACAACCAATCCTGCCATAACGTTGGTTGAATAAAGAAAAAGTGTACTAATTAAACTCGAAGGATCTGGGTCCAAATTCTGTTATTTCGTGAAATAATTAAAATGGAAGGTCGTCCTCTTCCTGAGAGTTATTCATCGCGCGGGCCTCTGGTATAGGTGCCACAGGAGCTTGCGCTGTCTGTGGTTGCTGCGAATACCCGCTGCTTTGATCAGAAGACATGCCCTCACTATCAGCACGAGATGTTAGCATTGTCATTTGATTTACTTGTATTTCAGTCGTGTACCTGTCGGCGCCTGTTTGGTCTTGCCATTTACGTGTCTTGATGCGTCCCTCCAGATAGACTTTGTGTCCTTTCTTGAGGTATTTGTGCGCTACATCGACCAAGCCTTTTGCGTTGATTACGACATTGTGCCATTCTGTATTTGTCACTCTCTGTCCCTCACGGTTTGTGTAGGTTTCAGATGTTGCGATAGGAAATTTTACCAAAGAACCCCCGTTGTCAAAATGCATTATCTCTGGGTCTTTACCTAGGTTTCCGATTAGCATTACTTTGTTCAATGTGCCAGCCATTTTAACTTATTATTTTGCTTAGTGTGAAATCAAAGTTAGGCATTTTAGACGCTTTTAAATCTTTATGTTTTCAACAAGATTGGCAATTATAATTGGCATCCCTAAATCGCCAGTCTCATTCTTTGTATAGTAGGTTATTGGCTCGTCAAGTATCTCCTTGTTCACCAACCAGAAATGGCATTTGAGATCTTTATGACTCAGTTTATGCACAATAGCCGGAGCCAATTCTTCACCATTTTTGGGAGCAACTTGAAGCCGCGGTGGTTCATAGAGTCCCGCCCATATACCATCTGTGCCTCTTTTGCGCAGTGCAATGCCCTTTTCAGAGCAAATAATGGCGTAGTGAATCTCTTCTGATCCGCGTTTTCCTTTTTTAACCTTCACGGGTAGTTCATCTACTTTACCTTGTTTAAAGGCAGTACATATGTCGGCCAAATCACAGAGCATGCAAAAAGGCTTTTTTGGAGTACAGTGTAAGGCACCAAATTCCATAATACCTTGATTATATGAAGCAGCGTCTGAAGTGCTCGAAATGATGCTATTGGCCAAGGATTGGAACTCTTTTATCCCATCGGTTTGATTAATTGATGTGGAGATGCCGAAAAATCGACTTAGAACGCGATAAACATTACCGTCTACCGCACCGATTTTCTCATCGTAGCAGATACTAGCAATAGCAGCGGCGGTATAAGGACCTATTCCGGTTATGGTCAAAAGCTCATCATAAGTTGTTGGCATTTCACCTTCAAACTCTGAAACAATCTGTTTAGCGCCCTTTTGTAGGTTTCTTGCCCTGTTATAGTAACCCAGACCCGTCCAAAGGGACATTAGTTTGTCTTCTTCAGCATTTGCCAAGGCTTCAATAGTTGGGAATGCAGCGAGTATTTTTTCCCAATAAGGGGTACCTTGAGCAACGCGCGTCTGTTGAAGTATGATTTCGCTCAGCCAAACTTCATAAGGGTCGGGCACTTCCTTTCGCCAAGGCAGGGAGCGCTTATTAGCCCTATAATAGTCTTCAATACTGATTCTAAACGTGTTAAGTAAATCGGTGGTCATTCTTACCTAGTGCGATTTTTTATTTATTACAAGCTGTAAATAAGGAGAATACCTTTATATTTGCGCCCCTCAATAACCGGTTTGAATGACCTAAAAATACAGAGCAAATGACTAAAGCGGATATCGTTACTAAAATTTCTGACAAAACAGGAATGGAAAGAGGTGAAGTTCAAGCAGTTGTACAGAGCTTCATGACAGAAATAAAACATAGCCTTGAAGACGGCAACAATGTTTACCTGCGTGGGTTCGGTTCTTTCATTGTTAAGAAGCGCGCTCAGAAGACAGGTAGAAACATTTCTAAGAACACTACCATCGTTATTCCAGCTCATTACATCCCAGCATTTAAGCCTGCGAAAGTTTTCGTTGAAGCCGTAAAAGAAAACGTTTCAGTAGAAGGGTAATTTGTCACGCAATACATACATAGCATTAGCTGTGGCTATTATTGCTGCAGTAGCCATCTTTAATCTGCCGAGGACACCATACCAGGAGTCTGTAATGGAAGAGCGTGAGGATGTAAG
>CAJWZE010000052.1 GCA_913049845.1 uncultured Cryomorphaceae bacterium | reverse complement strand
CTGCATCCCCATTACTCATGGTCACACTTAGTTCAATGACTGCATCACCAGAGTTAATAAAGTCCGAACTATTCAGGCTGAAAGGGATTTGACTAAAACTATAGGCCCTAGCCGATTCAAATTCATAAGAGTTATACCCAGAGGTAAGTGAATTAACTGAAAACGTATTCAGCACTTCTCCGTTGGCTTTGAGTTGGAGGATGGGCCGATTTTCTGAACGCACATAGATTCGGCCAGAGAGCAGCAAAGGTTCATCTGCATTCACCTGAACCAAGGTATCTTTGTAAATGGACACGTTTTGACCCTGAGCGGTAGACGGGATTCGTTGACCTAGAAAATAACGACCTGTTTTTTGTCGGGTCTCAGATTTATTAAGCTCCTGCTCCATCCACTTGAAATCCTCGAACTGAACTTGGTTAGCGCAGGGCGCACAAAAATCGGTCTCACTTTTCATGCGAAGTCCTGGCTGTTCACCTACCGTCAAAAAAACAAAGGTAGAATCTGAATAGGGATGGATGTTATGCGAAAACTCTCCTAGATTTCGAGACTCTTTATGAGGAGAAATTCCATAAAATAATAGCATATCACTGCCATTAAATTGCCCATCGGTCTCTCCTTGGATTAAGATTGGAATCTGAGCAAAATTTGGTCTTGCTGCATTATTACGTTCTGGCAAGACCTTGCCATCGGTACCCCAGAGCTGCAGATTTCTTGGATCTATGCTATCTAGATTTAATCCTAATTCATTCAGATAATCCACGTCCAATCCATGAATACCCTCCCGAGAAACTGGGATTTTATACCACTGTCCATTGGCTAGTGGAGTGCTATTTTGTCGCTTCAATCTTGCGCCTATTTGAACCTTATTCGTGGTGCTAGTAGGCCAAGATTGTGGCCGCCTATCCAATTGCTGGCCATCCCACTGGTCTATATCAGGCGAAATACCCGTTTTACCCACCCGTATGTGCAGCTCCCGCGTAATTTCGCTCGAGGCAGCACCCCAGCTTGAGGTATTCGCGGCGTTTCGCTGATTGGCTTGATTCGGCGAAAACCGTGCCACATGAAGCACCACCGAGGCAATATCTTGTCCACGAAACGATCCAACAAAACCTGTTTCAACCACCGGTACTTGGGTACTCTTCAATGCCCACGCTTTTGCTTGAATTGAATCAATAGGGGTGGGGATGCTGCGCACTTGCTGCGATAAAATTTGAATATCGGCGCTCCCCTGAAGTACAGCTACCGGTAGCTCAAAAGGAGGAAGAATCTGAAGTTGAGGATTTGAAAGTTTATACTCAATATGCGTGGCGGTCTCAGCTACTTTGAGCAGTTGTACTCCAGTATTTTGTGCCCAAACTCTATTTCCATCCGCCACTAAAAAACCCAAACTAACGGTAAAATAAAGCCATCCTAGGGCTATCTGTCGCACAGAAAGTAACCAAGCAGCTCTAGTCTGATTCGCAGACTTTATGTCTTCTCGATGTTGTTTAGGCATACGTTTTGTCGTCTATCAATGTGTTTTGGAAAGCCAAGCCTTCCATCCATGAATAAGCCCGAAGGCGATCACAATTACTGTGTGAAATATTGTAGCGTTGTGGTATAGACGTATAGTTTGTTAATTCTCGTGGGATGTGCTCTAACCGCACCCAAGTGTTCTTACAAAACGAGTAGAAAATTAGCTTCCTGCCAGCTTAAAGTCAACTAAAAGACGAAAACTTAGCACTTAAAATGCACCTTATGTACCGGGGGTGTTCAATTATGAAAAAGTCACTGCTTCTCACCAAAATAATGCGCTGACTCATGAGCCTCCAAGCCGAAATTAACAATACCTTTTGTGTTAGTGGGTTTCGGGTTGATGAGTTTAGAGTCTTTTTTCGCAAATACCATTCCAGCAATTACCCATTGGGGCATTCAATGCGTTGTAATACTTTTAAAGCCGCTCAATAACTAGCGCTGAGGCACCCCCACCCCCATTACAGATCCCAGCACAGCCATATCGGCCACCGGTTTGCTGGAGAGCATGCACCAGTGTTACTAAAATACGTGCTCCCGAGCACCCAATAGGATGTCCCATGCTTACTGCTCCACCGCGAATATTAACCTTGGCCGGGTCTAACTCAAGTTTTTGTTCGTTTACTAGAGCAACAACCGAAAAAGCTTCATTAATTTCGAAAAGATCTATGTCTTTAATGCTGAGACCGGCTTTAGCAATAGCCTTAGGTATAGCCTTAGAGGGAGCAGTGGTGAACCACTCAGGTTTTAAGGCTGCATTGGCATGGCTGATAACGCGTGCAAGTGGACGAATGTTCAATTCAAATGCTTTCTTTTCGTTCATAAGTAAGACCGCTGCTGCTCCGTCATTAATGCTAGAGGCATTGGCGGCAGTGACAGTTCCATCTGATTGAAATACCGGTCGTAACTCAGTTATTTTATCAAAATTGACTCGGTCAAGTTCTTCGTCTCGGGTAATCTCAATGGTCTTACCACGACGGCTTTTGACGTGAATCTTGATAAGTTCATCTTGAAATAGGTCTTTTTCATGAGCTTCTAAAGCCCGCTTATAGGACGATATGGCGTATTGATCCTGAGACTCACGCCCAATTGCACACTCCCGTGCGCAATGCTCGGCGGCATCCCCCATCATATATTCATTATACACATCCCAAAGCCCATCTCTAACGATACCATCCTGAGCCTCAACGTGCCCATACTTACTCCCAAACCGCTGTTTGGGTAAGTAGTAGGGCACGTTGCTCATGCTCTCCATGCCGCCAGCAGCCACCACTTCGGCGTCCCCAAGTCGGATTTGGTCGAAGCCCATCATCACTGCTTTTAGGCCGGAGGAGCAGACTTTGTTGACGGTGGTGGCGGGCGTTCGTTCGCTCAAGCCTGCTTTCAGGGCTGCCTGCCTTGCCGGAGCTTGGCCAACGCCTGCACTTAATACATTACCCATGACAACTTCATCAACTAGATCTATAGGGATTTTAGCAGATTTTATAACCTCCAGTAGAGCGTTCGCACCTAATTCAGGGGCGGTTAAAGATGCGAGGCCACCTCCAAAAATTCCAATAGGGGTTCGCTTAGCGGCTACAATGACAACTTTGTTCATGATATTTCCTGCGTTGGTTAGTTCATAGGGTCCGCCCTAGCTATATTATCCGGATAAGCACCAATAATAGACAGCTTTAGGGTACTTTTTGGAAGAATAATGACGGAAAAGGAATTAAAAACAATGATTCAAACGAAAATTAAGTAATATAAACCTACAAAAAAGGCCTTTTCAAGGCAATATGGATGTTAACAAAACTGGGTAGTCAAATGGATGTAAAGAGTTTTCACATCTAGGTAATTACTTCTTAATATAGCAAACAACAAAATTGGGCAAGAGGCTTAGGCAAAGGCAGTGTCTAAATCGGCCAGTAGGTCTTCTACATCTTCAATTCCAACGGAGATTCGGATTAACGAATCTTTTAATCCGGCTGCTTCGCGTACTTCTTTTGGGATAGAACCATGAGTCATTGAGGCGGGATGCGAAATTAAGGATTCTACCCCTCCCAGGCTTTCAGCTAAGGTAAAATAATGGGTTCGACCCATAAATGCAGCGGCTGCTTCTTGCGTATCATCCGACAAGGTGAAGGAAAGCATAGCCCCAAAGTCGTTCATTTGTGTGCTGGCCAGTTGGTGCTGAGGGTGATGTGCTAGGCCAGGATAATGTACATGACCAATCTTGGGGTGGTTATTCAGCCATTGCGCAATAATTTTGGCATTGGAAACAGATCGTTCAACTCGAACAGCGAGTGTTTTAATACCCCTGAGGGTCAGGTAGCAATCCATGGGGCCTGGTACTGCGCCGGTGGATTTGACCTGAAACCTAAGTTGCTCCATAATAGATGAATTCGAACTAGCCACTGCGCCATGAATTACATCGGAGTGTCCGGCAAGATATTTAGTGGCCGAGTGCATTACCGCGTCCGCTCCCAACTCTAGTGGTCTCTGTAGGTAAGGCGAAGCGAAGGTGTTGTCCACAACAGATAGTGCGCCGTGATCACGTGCCAAGGTGCTAAGTGCTCGTATATCTACGATACGAAGTAGGGGATTGGTGGGTGTCTCGATCCAAATCATTTTGGTAGACGGGCGCAGAGCCTGCTGGAACAGAGATAGATCGGTCATATCCACGAAAGAAAAATCGATACCATAAGGCTGGAATACCTGGGTAAAAAGGCGATAGGATCCCCCATAAAGATCGTTGCTAGCAATAACATGATTGCCGGGGCGAAGCATTTTTATAAGGGCATCCATCGCAGCCACACCACTTGCAAAGCAGGCGCAATCGTCTGCTCCTTCGAGGCCGGCGATAAGTTGTTCTAGAGCCGTACGAGTTGGATTTCCTACACGGGCATAGTCATAGCCTTGGTGGTCGTTTGGTCCCGCTTGTGCATAGGTGGACGTCTGAAATATGGGTGGCATAACCGCTCCTGAAGTAGGCTCTGGTTGCTGGCCAGCGTGTATGGCTTTGGTGTTGAATTTCATAGTCTAATAGGTGAAGAGGACAATGCGTAATTCACCTAGATTTTCCGCTTTTTTCGCATATTCCTTTTCATTGGGGCGGAGTTGTTCCATTCGTTTGTAGTAGGTAATAGCTTTGTCTAAATATTCGGCTGCTGAGTCACTCATAATATCTACATGCTCGGTGTAGGCAACTTCGAGCATTTCCAGATATTTGGAAGTGAGGTTATTGTAAAAAATCGCAAGACTTTCCACAAAAGATGTGTTAGAAATATCATTTTTGTAAGCTTGGGTCAACTGTCCTTCCGCACCTTCCATCATATTCTCGATAGCCTGTCGAAGCTGCTTTACCTCCACCGAATTATCATCTTTATACGCCTGATGTAGTTGGGTCAAATAGCCATCAAGTACAATATTGAGCTGTACTCCGTAGACGTGGTTAATATCGGTTTCGTTGGGGTAGCGCGTTAACAGCCCAGTCAAAAGATCGACTGCTTTCAGTGACTCACCATTGGAAATATAGGCGTTGACGAGTCCGAAGGCGGCATTTTTGTTGTCGATTATATCAATCGAACGCTGATAAAATGTGATGGCATCCTCGATTTTTCCTTGTTCAAGGGATAGAAAACCTAGTTTTTCGTAAATCTGCGCATTTGGTGTATCTAGATTTTCTTCTGCATCACGTAGGGTCTTGACCGCTAGTTTTATTTTGTCTGCCGAATAATAGGCATTGGTGAGGGCAATGTAGGACGAAATCTCGTTGGGTTTAAGCGCTACTGCATTGCGAAGATGAGAGGCTGCATCGCGAAGGCGATCGTCGTATTCACCATTTTCGAGTGCATGTATCCCCGCATTGTGCTCCTGGGCCCAATATCGTTGAAGTAGATTATCTATTTCCACACTTTGAGTGGAATCTATACCTAGACGTCGAGCCTCTTCAAATGAATTGTAGGCAGTTTGATAGTGATAGGTGCGCTGAATGGGCTCATCTGTTTCTGAGTAAATTAGATGAATTCGTCCTTGCGCAAACCAGAGTAGCTCGCTTTCCGGACGTCTTTCTAAGCTTTCTTCAAGTTCCTTTAACGCCTGAAAATAGGCTTCTTCTTGTACCAAAGACTCCACTGTCTTTAGTGTATTTGAGCATCCTAAAGAAAACCCGAAGGCAATTATTACTGCCCATCGGGTGAAACTAATCATCTTCATTGAAAAAGATTTACATGTTGCTGGGACTTTTCATCTCAGCGAATTTCCGATTGGTGTGTACGCCTAAGTTACATTCCTGCCTTTTCCATCGCTGCTTCTGCCTTTTCAAGCATTCCGAGCGCGGTGTAAATGCGAAACAATGATTCCCAGTAGCTGATATTTTCTGGATCTAACTCAGCTGCGCGCTCATAATTTTCCATTGCAAGTGTAGCCTCTGCTTTTGCTAATTCGTCTAGACGCATGGCCTCATCGTTATCTAGAGTGTTATTTCGAAGGTCAAACAATGCAGCTGATTTGTTTTGATAGACTACTCCAAGGGTGTTAAAGATCATTGGATTTTCTGGCTCAATTTCAGCTGCTGTAACCAAAGCCGCTTCAGCCCGTGTAGTAAGTATATCAATTTGCCCGCGCAATTCTTTGTTTATTTCGTTGAGCTGTTCTACACGCACTATATCCTCGTCCCGAAGATCATAGATAAGATCACTATTTGCACTCACAGAATCTGATAGAGTCATCACTCTTTGATAGATTTGGGTGCCTATAACAAGCCGGTACTGGGCATTACTTGGATCATTTTCTATTAATCCCTCGACTAGTTCTAGTGCCCGATCGGTGTCACCAGTTTGAAATAGACCATCAGCCATTTTTTGAATTAGAGATGTGCTGTCAGGGTAGAGTGCTAAGCCTTTTTCAAGTGCTTTAACTGCTATATCTGGTTTACCCATAAGGAAATTATACGAGGCATAACGATCGTATTCAGAAGCTTCGCCTGGATTTTTAAGCTCAATTACTTTGGCCATAGCGGCTGCAGCTCCTTGGTAATCACTATTCATGTAATACACTTGAGCAAGAACGTCATAAGATAGAGTAGAATCTGGGTTCGCTGTAGTGGCATTCACTAAATGCTGTATAGAGTATTCAATGGGGTTTTGAACGGTGGCCATAACTGAATCATCCAGTGCATATTCAATAGCCTTGTTATGCTCGCGACCCCAGGCATTCAAAATAATATTGTTCACCTGTTCAGCTTCTGCAGGAGCTTTTTCCATATCAGCAAAGGCGGAGCGTGCATCAATCAGATTGGATCGCATTTCACTGTATAATGCTTCACGTGAAGTGATATCGTCTGTTGCCCCAGCTTTCATGTTCATCGCAAGGCCGCGATAGTATAAAGCCATGGCATTGGTGGGGTTAGTCAAAAGAGCAGAATCTGCAGCAACAATGGCCGCTTCATAATTTTGGGCATCGATGCTGTCTTTAATAGGTTTTACTAGTGGATCACCAGTACAACTGGCAAAAACGTATACAGCCAGTGTAAAAAAAAACATTCTTGTGAAAAAGATTTTCATGGTATTAAACTTGTGATAAAATTGAATTCTTTACTCTTTTATAAAGTAAGTATATATAGTACTTTGTGCAATAATAACGCGAAAGCAATCTAATTATTTAATATTCACCTAATTAGCAAGTTATGGCGACTTCAAAGACTCAATCCACGAAAAAAATTGTAGCCACAAATAGCGCTCCAGCAGCTATAGGACCCTACAGCCAGGCAGTTATTCATAATGATATTGTCTATTGTTCTGGACAAATTGCCTTAGATCCAGCCACTATGGAAATAGTGGGAGAGGATGCCAAAACCCAGACTCAACAGGTTATGAAAAACCTAGGTGAAGTGCTGAGTGCTGCAGGCTCAGATTTTTCCAAGGTGATCAAGTGCTCTGTTTTTTTGAACAGCATGGACGATTTTGATGTAGTGAATGAAATTTATGGGTTATTTTTCACCGAAAATCCGCCTGCTAGGGAAACTGTAGCTGTGCAGACGCTTCCTAAACATGTATTCGTTGAAATTAGCTGTATAGCCTCAGTCTAAGAACCTGTGGGGTTGAATAGGTGTATATTAAAGCGCAAATAGTGTAATAAATAGTTCTGTAATTCTATGAATAGGCCGTATTGTTTTTTTATTAGCTATTAAGCTGTATGCCTCATATATATGATATAGATGAATAATTTACGTAAGCAAAAATTAGTTATGATGCATTTTGCTGTAGTTTGGTGGGTTTTCTGAAGAATTATATAAGAAATTATAGGAATATTTTGCTAGAATCTAAGACGGTGGTAGAGCTAACGGACGATGTGTGTGGTCTGTCTTTCAAAGCGATTGCCAGCCCCGTCCAGAATCTGATAGCTAATTTCGAGAGTATCTCCTCTAGCGGCCGTCCAACCTGGCCTATAATAAAGTATGGTGTTATCTTCGTAATCGAATTCAATAATTCCTGGTTGGTCATTCACAGTAATTACAGATGCTTGGGTTATGATTCCAGAGTGTTCTTCATCATAGCGAAGTTGCACACCTGTAGTACCAAAGACAGTCGGTTCAACCCGAATATTGTACGCTTTTGGGGCTACCGTATCGGCCCATAATGTAAAAAGACCACTCTCAGAAATGTTTGCTCTGAGGATTCCACCATAAATGTGTGATGAGATTCTTTCATAGCTCTCTTCGTCTGGATCGTACCTGTATAGTCCAAGTTGCTCTGGTATTCGCTCATCTTCATCCCTATACCCTTCTAGGTAATCGCCTATAAACCACTCCACGATGATGGGTTTTTGTAGGGGTAGGGGTAGGGGTAAAATTCCAAGAATAGGGATATGATGTCCTGTGCTGTCTGCTGGAAGTATTTCATCATGAAATACACCTAGGCTCAATGTGTCTGAGAAACTATGAGGATGGGCATACCAGAGGATTCTCTGATCTTGAGTTTTGACTCGGTGTGGTTGTTCGGGATAAACTCTTCTTATGGTATATATGGTTTCGTTTTGAAACCAGTATCCAGTTTGGTTCTTATTGAATGGAGCAATTGGCCAATCAGTCTTATCCGCGTTTAACGACCAGCTAAGAGAATCGTTTACGGCAATCCAGTCCGGGTTCCACTGCCAATCACTAGGATGGATAATCGAGGCATACTCATTGATGCTCGAATGGTTATATGTTACCGGTTTATCTACTTCGAGTAGGTAGTTTGCTCGTGATTCATTACCAAAATAATCTTGGACTATAAGCTCGAAACGTCGAGCTCCTGAGATAGATGTATTTAAGGCTTGCCCTACACCTGGGCTTGAATTCATCGTTTTATAGAACGGAATCTCAGGACCATCTTGTGGGAAAAAAGCTTGAAAGCTTCGTCTTCTGGAAGAGTGAGGGGCCAAACGGTCATAAAACATCGCTTCGTTATCGTCAAAATTTACAGCATCTAGTCGTTGATATACCACTGTATCTTTTAGGCTTGTGGATTGTTCTAGGCCATGATCAACCAACCATGCTTGGTAAAATGCATACTTATTATTAACCTCGTTTGCGCCATCAAAAATATCAAAGGCTACACCTACCGGCCCTTGAACAAGAATTTGGCCAAAATGAGTTTGGTTTGGAAATTCGGGGTCAGGTGTGACGGAGCCGAACACTTTGCGTTGGGTTAGTCCTTCAACTCGGCTATTGGCAGCCAGTGGAACGACCATTAGTGATCGTATAGTAGGAGGTATTCGATCCTTAATGGACAACCCATATTCTAGAGCATTCAAAGCGCGTTCCTGTGGGTCTCGTAGCTCAAAGTGAAGGTGAGGTGGACCAATTCCAGTAGATCCAGTGTAGGCGATGCGTTGTCCTCTTGAAACAGGGAATAAAGGGTTAGTATTTTTTTGAAGCTGTGAGTTGGATGTATAACCTAGATCAATGTCGATTTCAAAACGATAACCTTGTACTAAACGAACCGAGTCAATATACTCCTGAAGCTCAGGTGAGAATCGTTGAAGGTGGGCATATACACTAGTATAGCCGTTAGGGTGTGTTACATACAGAACTTTACCATAACCGCGTGCACTTATAGCCATCCGACTAATATAGCCCTTTTCGCTGGCAAGTACGGGATACCCCTCGCGACCCCAGGTTTTTATATCTATTCCGCTGTGAAAATGAGCTGAACGGGTTTCTCCAAAAGTACCTGATAGGTGTCGTGAACCATCAATGGGCCAGCGGTAATTTGGCACAAAAGAAGTATCGGCGTTGGATGCCCAGCCCATTTTAGTTGCGGGTATACTGAAAAGGAATAGCAGGATGCCAAAGATGAAAGACTTGAACATGAACATGTTATTTGTCTACTGTAATCTTAACGTCTAAATGAGATTCTAACTCACCAGTATTACTCATTAAGACAGCACAGCAATGATCACCTGCTTTGACTTGAGATACCCCCGCAGGGGTTCCGGTGAAAAGTATGTCGCCTGGGCGAAGGGTAAAAAGAGTAGATAGATAACGAACTAATTCTGGTAAAGTGAACAACATACTGGATAGTTTGTCGCGTTGTCGAATTTGGCCGTTAACAGTGAGTTTAAGTTCGTAGTCTTCCAAGTGCTTTGGAAAGAATGAAGCAGGCTTTGGGGTGAAATGGCTCACTGGGCCAAAGCCATCAAAGCCTTTGGATACCGCCCATGGTTCTCCCGCTTTTTTTGCAGCGGATTGTAGGTCACGAGCAGTTAAATCAATGCCTACGCCCCATCCCGCAACATAATCCCAGGCTTCATTTTTGGGAATATTTTTACCGCCTCTGTCCAAGGCAACCACCCATTCAACCTCATGATGCACCTCATTGGATTGAGTAGGTAATTGGACGGTTGCTTCTGCACCCACTACTAAGGATCCTATGGGTTTGGTAAAAATGAGGGGTTCCTTCGGTATAGGGGAATTCATTTCAGAGGCATGTTCAGCAAAATTGCGTCCAACGCAATAGACAGTCCTTGCGGTAAGCTCATTACCGTTTGCAGTTTTTAAGTCGCTAAGTTGTGGCCAAGCGGGTTGAAATGTACTATTCATCATATATTTAAAATACAAATCGCTAGTGAATCTTGGATATAAAAAAAGCTTTATTTCAGAGATAGAAATAAAGCTTTCAAAAATGGATATATAAGTACAGTTATAGCTAACATATAAAAGATTTATTAGCACATAAAGACCTTCCTTATCTTAGTTTCTTATTGATTCTACATGTACAAAACGTCGACCGCCTTTGGATTTGGAAAAACTCACAGTACCTTCAGAGGTAGCAAACAGTGTGTCATCACCACCTCTCATTACATTAGTA
>CAJWZE010000051.1 GCA_913049845.1 uncultured Cryomorphaceae bacterium | reverse complement strand
CAGCGCTTATAGAATACAAAGCGGCTTTAGAAGCTGATCCAGAAAATTCTGATGCAATGTATATGTGTGGACTTGTTTACATTGACCGAGCAAACAAAATCACAGAACAAATGAATTCTTTGAGCTTGAGTGAAAGCCGCAAGTATGATTCTTTAAAAAGGAAGCAGAAAGGAGTTTTCGAACAAAGTTTGAGCTACTTTGAGAATGCTCGGGAAATGAACCCTGAGGATTTAGACATTATTCGCGCTTTGGCGGAAGTATATCGTAAAGTAGGTAACTACGAGAAGTCAATGGAAATGAGCGAACGGTTAAAGTAAGTGGGCGCTAGTCGCATAGATAAATCCCGGAGTATTGGTTGGGGTTTTATTGATCGTTTCTCTAACCATATATGTATGAATTATAATATACATTATGTTAAATAGTGTGTTTACAAAGGAGAACGATACTGTTAGTTTGTCGCTGTAGAGTTCTTCCCCTTCTTCATTGTTCTATGGCTTTTGCTGTAATTGTTCGTAGAACGTACCGTATCGTCTTCATAACGCGGATCTGCAATCATTGAAACTTTATACAAGGCAGATGCCTCGACGCTAAAGAATCCAAACTCTTCGGTAACACGGCCCTGTATTTTGTAAAGACCTTTACCACGAAATGGAAACTGCTTGGCGATGTTCGGAAAATGCACACTATCCATATAATCGCCATTCTCGTCTAGGAATGTCGCGAAATTCATGCGTTCACCTTTCGAGGTCTTTGTATCCTTCACCATTACTAGATATCCATAGGCAATGACAAAATGCCCTAGTTTAGACGACAGCTCTAATGCTGTAGTTCCATGTTCTATTTCCTCATCGGCCAATTCAAAGGGGTTACACAGCGGGAATCCAAGAAGTTCGATTTGATCGAAGGTCTCCTCTAGCCTAGTCTGTGTCAATAGTGGCAACTTGTAGTCGTAGTTTTGTGTCGCGCCCTTGAATAGACTAGGAATAGCGGTTACTACATCTTTAGTCGTTCGACCCTTCAACATATGGTGGGCTTCCCAAAGTAACGTCTGCTTGTCTATCCCCGTAAATCGAAAAGCACCAATGCGAATGAGTAGACTTACTTGCTCTATGCCAGCAGGTACACGAGCTATAAAATCAGCCAGATCGGTAAACAGACCTCCATCCTCACGTATTTTGGCAATCTCTACCCCAATATTTTGGTCCAATCCCTGCAATAGCAAAAAACCTAGATAAATCGTCATTCCCGTTACTATGGTGAGATAATCACCGTACTGAACACAAGGCGGTTCAATAGTTCCGCCACTCTTACGTGCCTCGTGAACATAGAACTCCGTCCGATAAAAACCACCAAAATTATTAATGGTAGCCACCATATACTCCAAGGGATAATGCGCCTTCAAATATAAGCTTTGGTAGCTTTCAACGGCATAGGAAGCACTGTGTCCCTTGGCAAAAGCATAGCCTGCAAAGCTCTCAATCTGACGCCAAATTTCACGTGCAAGTTCATCGGTATACCCCCGCTCCTTACAGTTTTTAAAGTATTGATTTTCAATATGTTTAAATTCATCTCTTGATCTAAATTTACCCGACATCCCGCGGCGTAAAACATCGGCTTCACCCAGTGTCAAGCCGGCGAAATAGTGTGCTACTTTTATGACATCTTCTTGATAGACCATCACACCAAAAGTATCTGGCATGATTTCAAGCATTACCGGATGTGCATCCTTGCGTTTTGAAGGATCGGTAAAACGAAGAATATATTCCCGCATCATCCCGCTATTACTCACACCGGGCCTGATAATGGAACTAGCTGCAACGAGCCCTAAATAGGTATCGACTCTAAGTTTAGTTAAAAGCATTCGCATGGCAGGTGACTCTACATAGAAACACCCCGTAGCCTTACCGTTTCTCAATAAATCCTTGACCTTTTCATCCTCTTTGAATCGCTGTAAGTCTCTGATATCAAAAGGTTCCGAATTTTTATGGTTTCTGCGAACCAGGGCCAGTGCGTCCTGAATCTTACTCAGTCCCCGCTGGCTCAAGATGTCAAATTTGTGCAGACCTATATCTTCAGCAACAACCATATCAAACTGGGTCGTCGGAAAACCTTTAGGCGGCATAAAGGTGGCTGTACGGTAATGTATACTGTCGTTCGCTATGAGTATTCCTCCTGCGTGGATGCTCAAGTGACTAGGAAATCCCTTTATATAGGTGCTGTAGCGTAATACAAGGTGTGCAAGATGGTCAAGATCTCCACTGTTGAAATTCCCTATACTGAGCTTATCTATCTCGTGCTTTGGAAGGCCGAACACTTTTCCTAGCTCTCGAACTACTGCTTTATATTGGAATGTATTGTAGGTGGCGAGCAGTGCCGTATTGGGAAAACGCTTAAAAATATATTGAGTGATATCGTCGCGATCACGCCACGAGAAATCGAGATCAAAGTCTGGAGGTGAGGCTCTATAGAGGTTAATGAAACGTTCAAAATACAAGTCAAGCTCAATGGGGTCGACGTCTGTAATCTTCAGCAGGTAGGCGACAATAGAGTTAGCACCGCTCCCCCGCCCTACGTAGAAATAGCCGCGCTTTTGTGCGTAGTTCACGATGTCCCAATTAATCAAGAAATAGGATACAAAGTTCTTTTGCTCAATGAGTTGCAATTCCTTTTCAATCCTTTCACGTACCTTGAAATCTGCTTGAGGATAGCGGTAAGTTAGCCCGTCGTAACACAGCTTCTTCAAGAGCCTTACATCCTTTTTCCTAGAACCAGTGTAGGTTTGAAGGTTCAGTGCGGGTTCGTCTGGCAATTCAACTTGACAGGATTCTAAAACTTGCTGGACATTACGTAGAAGCCACGGATAATCTTTGTATGTCTCTTTCAGCCTCTTATCGTCTAAATAGAGGTCTGTTTCAGAAGCCTGTTGCTCCTTCTGAAGTTTGCTCAATAATGTGTTCTCGTCGATGGCACGTAAAAGTCGGTGCGCATTGAAATCACGCTTACCGCGAAAAGTAGCGGTAGGAAAAGCAATAAGCTTATGCTCGTAAGCACGCAATTTATGAATGTGTAGAGAACTTATCAGCTCTGGACCAACACCTATCAACTCATTGTTGTTCAATGAACTAACCTCTATTCCCTCCCTGTTTTTATAAATAATCCAAGTGTCCTTTAAATACTCTCTTGGTGCCCTTTCAGGAAATTTAACTTTACGTGATAAGTGCCAAGAAAGGTGGTCGTTGATCTGCTTAAAACCTTCCCAGTTACGAGCTAATACAACGTATTTCTGCTGGTTACCGTTTCTAAAATCTACCCCTATGACTAGTTGCTTACCTACTTCGTCCTTTAGTAGATACAATGCTGTCATACATGCCGATGTATTGTTAATATCGGTCAAAGCCATATGCGACCACGGCTGTGCTTTAAATAAACTTACCCAGTCTTTCGGGGACACGGCCCCATAACGCAAACTGTAGTAGCTGTGAGTATTTACGAGCATTTCGAATACTTAAAAGATGATTAAAAACCGAAATCTAACTTGCGTTGACGTACCTGAGTCATTCCCATTCCCTGCAGACTGAGATGCGAATAAATCTCATAATCGTACTCGGGGATAATGCGCTGACCTATAGGCTTCAATAGCTCTGGGCCGTTACTCCTAGGGTTCTTAATAGTCGCTGAAATAGGGTATGCATTGAGCTCTTCCGCCGGATAAGGCTGTAGTACATCAGTAACTTCTGCTAGCGGGGTACTTGGCTCTAGCCAAATACTCTCGTCCTCCTCTTGAAGTATCACAGGAGATCTGTGGTGCGATATCGCTGCTGTGATCCTGTTACTTACTGTAGTAATGATAGCAAAAGAGTCAATCATTTCACCGGTATCTGGGTTTACCCATGTATCATAAATACCCGCAAAGACAAACGGACTACCGTCTCGCTTGTAAATTACATAGGGTTTGGACAGGCGCTCTACCTTAGGCCCTTCAATAAAGGCGTCTGCCAAAACTAGGCAACGCTTAGAGCGTATACTTTGACGAAATGCTGGCTTGGTGGTAATGCCTTTGATACTGCGGTAGAAAGTATCGTTTTCCTTGTTATAATCACCTTCAGACCTAGCGTTAAATAATTGAAATGGTTTTTTCGCCCAATACGGAGTAAAACCAAAATGGTAGTGCTTGATCACATCTGGACGCTCCTGGGTGATAATAGGCGCAAGGGTTCCTATACCTATGTTTGTATTAGGGGTATAGAGATCTGGGCGCTCTACAATAGCACTAAAGCGTTTTTCAACGGCTTTAATCTTACTGATGTTTACGTATCTACCACACATTGGGAGAATATTAAGTTAGTTTTTTATCGGTGTCTATTTGCCAACAGTGGTGGCGGGTCACCATTGAAAGGGTTAGTACGGCCTATAGTCTTTGCTCCCAAACTCACTGCACGGAGTATAGAACGGTCTCCAAAGCGCTGGCGAATGTGATCCATAGCACCGTAAAGGCGACTTAACTCCTCACTCTCCTCAAAGAGATTCATTTGGTAGCCACCGCCCACGAGATGTGAGAAACGAACTCCTACCAGTCGTACTAGAAGACGACGCTCGAACAAACGTTTGAACAGTTCTTTGACCTTGGGTATAAGCACGTGGTCGGCAGCTGTATATGGTATTCGTGCTTGAAGAGTATGAGTGTTGAAATCTGAGTAACGAATTTTCACAGTAATACAAGAAGTAAGCTTGTCACCACGACGGAGCTGATACGCTAGATTTTCTGCCATAGCTATGATAATTCCTTCAAGCTTTACCACATCAATAGTGTCTTTTACAAAGGTGCGTTCGGTAGAGATGCTCTTACGTTCTTGATAAGGGATGACAGGACTTTGATCTACTCCCTGGGCTTTGTGCCAGATGACCGAACCGTGTTTACCCATAACACTCTGCATCATCTCTAAGGGCATTTCTTGCAAGGTTTGGATACGTCGTACACCCAAGTTGCGCAAGATTTGGTAGGTTTTCTCTCCTACCATAGGGATTTTACGGACCGATAAAGGCGCTAAGAATGGACGTTCGAGGCCTTTCTTTACATAGATTTTATTGTTTGGCTTAGCCTCACCGGTAGCGACCTTACTAACAGTCTTGTTGATAGAGAGGCCGAAGCTTATAGGTAGGCCAGTTTCACGAATGACCCGGTCTCTAAGCTCGCTTGAGAATTTAAAGGTGCCGAAGAAGCGGTCCATCCCTGTGAGATCAGCATAAAACTCATCGACAGACGTTTTTTCATAGACGGGAACATGTTCCTTAATCACATCTGTAACCAGATTCGAATATTTGGAATAGTTCGCGGAATTTCCTCGAATGATAATGGCTTCAGGGCAAAGTTCACGGGCCATACGGACAGGCATAGCAGAATGAACACCAAATTTTCGGGTCTCGTAACTACACGCCGCCACTACTCCTCTATCTCCTGTTCCACCAATAATAATGGGACGTTTGTTTAGCCTTGGGTCCATCAATCTTTCGACAGAAACGAAGAAGGTATCGAGGTCCATATGTAGGATAGAGCGTTCCATTTGAGCTGGGTTTGGACAGTCCTCAGGTAATTCGAGCGACCCAAGAGCCGCTCAATTTGAAGGAGAAAATCCAATAAAATGAGGATTTAATTAGTTGTCTTTCAGTTGGTTCATTTCCTTTTTCAAATCTGCCATCATATGCATGAGTTGCGATATGTCTTGGTTATTGCCCACGGATGGTAATTCGAAACTAGTGTATCCCACAGCACGCCAAACTTCAACAAGACGATCTAAAGGAACGGTATATGGTGCAAACTGAGGGTTGTCGGACTTTAACATAAGTTCTCCAATGTGTAAGTTATTGATGACACGCTTGTATACTACTCCTTCATCTTTAGTAATGAGTACGTAGCATTCATCATTTCGAATGGACTTCCAATCCTGGATATATTCCGTAATAACATAAGAACCAGGTTTAATGGGCAACATACTCTCACCGCGAATTTGGAAAACGCGGTAGGTGCGATCCTGTGGTAATTCTGGAAACGGCATAGAGAAACGAGGAAGTGCGCCAATGTAGTCGGCATCGCCGTAGCCCGACAAGTAACCTGCTGAAGCTTTAACCGGAACAAGTGTTCCCAACTCCTTTTCTTCTGTACCGTCGATAATAACTGGAAGGATGCGAAGCTGTGTACCGCTTACATCTGCCTTAGGAATAGAACCAGAACCACTGAGGTCTTTGTTTACGAAATCATCCAAGCGCACCTGGAAATAAGCTGCTAAATGCTGTAATGTGTGCAGTCTAGGCTCTGCCCTTCCCTCCTCGTATGCACCAATCATGGCGCGTTTCACACCTATCTTAGTAGCTAACTGCTCTTGCGTAAGCGCTTCCTTCTTACGAAGAAATTTGAGATTGTTCTTTACGTAATTCATAAGACCTATCTTTAATCGGTAGTTTCACAATGCTAATTTAATTAGATTTCTAATATTTTCATCATTGTGTGGCTTCTTTTTTCTGTAAATGGATTTAAAAACGGCTTTAAACGAAATGACCATTGATAAAGAACACGTGTATCAAGAATAGATAGAGTAGGATATCCGACACTCAGCGATGCATTGGCAACTCGAGTCTACAGCATGAGTATTCTTCACAAATTGGTCTTGAGTTATCCTAAATTGCCCCATAAACTGGAAGAAAGTATACAAGAGGTATTGGAAACCAGAAGCGCTGGAATGAAAGGTCGCGGTAAGAAAATCTTGCAATACGTCGCTAAAAAAGGACTAATCCAAAGGGTATCCAGCCATAGCATTACCGGCTAAAAAACCCCCAGTCCACGCCGCTTGAAAATTAAATCCTCCTGTGATTCCATCAATATTGAGAATCTCACCAGCGAAATACAGATTCGTTACAACTCTAGAAGAGAAGGTTTTGAAGTTTACATCTTTAAGATCGACCCCTCCTGCAGTGACGAATTCTTCTTTGAATGTGCTCTTGCCGGTGACTTGGTAAACGGCACTGCATAATTCACCTGCCAAAGCCTTAATCTGCTTGCTTGAAACATCGCCCCAAGTGGAAGTGTTCGGAATACCTGCAGCAGCCACTAAGGATTTCCATAATCGAAGCGGTACTTCGTAGTGGGCGTGATTGCCTATTCGCTTTTTACCACTCTCCTTCTTCTCTCGAAGAAATTCTGATACAACAACATCTTCGTCGCGCCCGATCCAATTCACCAAAATGGGAAAACGATAAAACCTATCATTTAATTCGCGAGCGCCCCAAGCACTCAAACGCAATACTGCGGGACCGCTCAGTCCCCAATGAGCAATCAGCAGCGGTCCTGACGCTTCTAAATCAGAGCTAGCCACCTGAACTGTCGCATAGGATAGGCTAATTCCACTAAGTCCTTTGATACGCTTGTCTTTTATTTTAAATGTAAATAAGGAAGGTACAGGTGGGACGATTTTATGACCGGCCTTTTTTAATTGCTCCCAAATACCTTTTGAAGAGCCTGGAGCTACCATCAGCTGATCTGCGGTTAAATATTGGCCAGAAGTCGTTAGAATTTGCCAGGTACCGTCCTCAGATTGTGTAAACGCCTTAACTCCCGAAGAAGTATGCACCTCTACACCGGCAGCTTCGGCCATTTCAATTAAACAATCGGCTATAGTAGATGAAGAATCGGTCACAGGAAAAACGCGGTTATCCGCTTCAATTTTGAGCTCCACGCCACGATCTGCAAACCATTCTATGGTATCCCCTGGCTGAAATTTATAAAAAGGACCAATAAGTTCTTTAGCCCCTCTGGGATAGAAGGTAGCTAATTCTTTTGGGTCGAAACAAGCGTGTGTGACGTTACAACGACCGCCACCGCTAATGAGCACCTTACCCAAAACATCTTTGCCTTTTTCTAATAAAAGAACATTGAGCTCAGGATTCGCCTCAGCACATGAGATGGCGGCAAAAAAACCTGCAGCTCCTCCTCCTATAACAACGACGTTACTCATTCAATAAAAGTACGCATTCGGGAAATGTTAGATATGTTTAAATGGAATTGGTTTGTAAAATTAAACAGAGGAATAATTTTGCTACAAAATAATTGCAGATGAATTTACGTGAAGCCTTAGAAGAAGCAATTATGAAACGTCCGTTCATGCAGAAAGCACTTCAAGAAAGGTGATAAAGTAGATATTTCAAGCCTTTTATTGACAAGATTTATGAAAATACCGAGGGTGTAAAGAAGTGTTTTTCAGAGCTTATCGCGGTGGACATTCTTATGTTGGGCGGTAAAAAGCCCCAAGTAAGACTAAAATGGCCTCTCTATCTAATGGGCTTTTTCTTTTAATTGTCCACTTACTATTATACCATCTTCGAAAACAATGGTACCAAAATCTGCGGTAATGGGACGGTCGACATTAAGCGCTTCAGTCAGGACAATGTTGGAACCGTCTATTTCATACAATCTTGGACGAGCTGACAAATCCCCTAAATCGTCAACTGTGTAAATGACTGCTTTGTTGTGGCCGTTCATCGCCAAAATACGCTTAACAGCTACATCTACGCGCATGTGCGCGTACAAAACATTCGTGAAGACCCATTCGAGTTGGCCCTGTTCATTTACAGGCAGCTCATCATAAGTATTAACCGACTCTTCTGAGGCGGTTAACGTATGAGTAATGATCTGAACGCCGAATTCTCTTGCTGCTTTTCTATCTAAATCTCCTCTTGCAACACCACTTTCAATCAGTATGTTAGGGATGTTCTGGGACATCAAGTAGTCACCAACTGCCGTAGGGTAAAACTCATCGGTATAGCGTCCAACACCCGACAAATCGTGGTTAATTGAAATGAGCGCATTGCCTAACCTGTTCATTACACGACGCCGAAGTGGAGTTATTTCACGAGAAATATCACTAGACGGAACGAGCAGAGAGGTAAAGGCACTTTCCCCATTCACATGGAATATGGTACGCTGATCATGAAGATTAAAGCACAATTCTGGATTTATCATTCTTAACCAGCCAATGAGTTTTGCACTCTCAATAGTCTGAAAGGATTTAAAATCTCTGTTCAAATCGATACCCATGCCATTACGACGCGTATACCTTACATAGGCATCAGGATTTATTACAGGAATAATATGCAATTTGAAATCCTCTAATTCAATGTATTTCGATTGTAACATATCGATAAGCTGCAAAATGATGTGAATACCTGTGATTTCGTTCCCGTGCATACCCGCCCAAATACAAATATCGCGAGTGCCTTCCCCTATAACAGTGCTTACTATTGGTCTTTCTTCAGAAGAATAGCCAATGATATTCCAATTATACGAACTTACAAGCTCGTTATAAGGAAGGTATTGGTTGTTGTGGTATTTGTATCTCATCATTTCTTAATGTGCTCCCAAATTTAGGGTCTTTATTTAAGATACATTGACGAAATTGTTGGCGTTATTCCTTTTACAAATGAAATATCATTATAGAATACTTCGCTTTCTTTTGAATCAATTGAGTGAGATAAATGAAACATTCACTATGGTTGATTTTGGCCTCTGAGATCATTTAGAATACAACTGAAACAAGTCATTTCGGATTACGTGAAACACTTTATTATATTATATAATATGTTTTTTTTCAATGTATTATAATGTTTTAAGTAAAGTATTATATCACTTGTTGCTTTCAAACATTATTAAAGGGATTGAAAATTATTAGTTTTTTTATTTAACTATTGGACACATCAGTTTCATTTGAATTATTTTTGTTCTTATGCAAGAAGTAGTGGATAGAATAGAATCCTGGATGAAAATCAAGGGATTAAGCGTACCTGAGCTCGCTCGAGAACTTAATATGAATAGATCAACTGTAGTTCATATGCTCGGCGGAAGGAACAAGCCGTCTTTACAGTTCGTGATGAATCTAGCCGAATTCGATCCAGAATTAAATCTACGTTACCTTCTAACAGGTAAGTCCTCTCCTAATCTAAATACCACACAGTCTAGTTCTTCTGTCGAACCAGTGGTCAAAGTGATTGAAAAGATTAAAAAGGTTGAAACAGAAAAGAATACGATGATTGTTCTGAATTCAGACGGAACCTATAAATCTTTCGTAGAGCGACAATAGCGTAGTATATTTGTGAGGTAAACGATAGCATAATGAAATCTAAAGCAACCGTATTTGCCGTATTAACAGTAGTAGCCGCTCTAAGCCGATTATTTCCGCATTACCCAAATTTCACGGCAATGGGAGCCCTATCATTTTACACAGCGTATTCAAGCAAAAACATTTGGCAGTCGTTGGCCTTGATGGCAGGTACCATGATGGCGACGGATTTAGTCTTAAATAACCTTTTTTACCCTACTGGTGAATTCGTTTTGATGTATGCAGGAAGCTTGTTTACATACCTTGGCTTTGCAGCATATACGCTTACCGGTTATTTGAGCAAGTCTCTCAAAAGCGCTGCTCTCGGTTTAATTGCGGGAAGCTTGATTTTCTTTGCTATTTCAAACTTTGGCGTTTGGATCAGTACTTTCAGTCCGTACCCAAAAACAGGAACGGGACTACTAGCAGCTTATACTGCAGCAATCCCGTTTTTTGCTCCTGAGCTTCTTTCCTCCTTTCTCTTCTCTGCGATTGCAGGTTATGCCGAATCGAGGGTTAAAGCAGCTGCGAACGCCTAATTAACCAGTACTTGACGCGGAATTATTCCTGCGTCAATACTGTCAAGAAGTGTACCGTTCAAATTGTATTGGTAGACCTTACCGGCACTTGCGAAGTCTTTTGCATCGTGCATATATAATACGTTTTCAATAATATCCAGATTATACCCGCCTGTTTTTGTAATCGTTGTTGTTGGCCATACCGATGGATTTAGAGATGT
>CAJWZE010000050.1 GCA_913049845.1 uncultured Cryomorphaceae bacterium | reverse complement strand
AAGCCCCCTTTCTACCTAAACCGCCATGAAAATCTGCTTTCGCAGAATGTTCCATATATTTTATAACCTAGTCGGTTCCACTAGGTTCACAAGAATGGTAAAAAAAAGTATTCTTTTTTTGCATTATAATATTACATCGCCTGTAGGCCAGTATTTATAGTACTTAAGATTTAATATAAATAATATAGATTTATTCTATTAACGGCTTTGTTGCGATAATAAAGCCTACAAAAACCTGTTTGCTCTGAACAGCAAACAGGTTTTGTTTGAACCAATATTATTCTTAGTTCTTGCTCATGTAATCAGCAACACCTTCGTGTGTCTCTTTCATTGCTTGTTTACCAGGCGTCCAATTTGCAGGACAAACTTCGCCTTTCTCCTCGAAGTACTGGAGTGCATCTACCATACGCATTGCTTCGTCTACTGAACGACCAAGGGGGAAGAAGTTCACCAACTGGTGCATAACAGTACCTTCTTTATCGATTAAGAATAGACCACGGTAAGCAATCATTTCTCCAGTAGCGTTTAGATTGCCTTCTTCGTCGAATGTCCACTCACCGTCGAGGACGTCGTAATTGTGCGAGATAGTCTTGTTTGTATCTGCTACGATTGGGTAAGTAATACCTTCGATACCACCTTGATCTTTGCTCATTTGCAACCAACCCCAGTGGCTCTGCTCAGTATCTGTACTTACAGCGATTAGCTCAACACCTTTCGCTTCAAATTCAGCCTTGCGCGCTTGGAAAGCGTGCAATTCTGTGGGACATACGAATGTGAAGTCTTTAGGGTAGAAGAATAAGATTACGTATTTGTCTGCGTAATCTGATAATTTGAAATCTTCAACGATTTCTTCACCATTGATTACTGCTGACGCAGTAAAATCAGGTGCTTTTTTGCCAACTAATACAGCCATGTGTGAAGTTATTTTTATTTAAAGTTTAAAAGTACGATAGAGAACTCCTAACTCGGCTAAGAGTTTATTAGGTTTTATCTATTACGTTGATGATAAAACCTATCTAAAGAACCGTTCTAGAGGAGCAGTAAACTCAGTGCGATTCCCACGACTACGACAAACATTTTCATCGCATTAAACTGGTGATTTGCAGCGCTTTCAAATAAGATGGTGGTACTCACGTGGAGCAGTAAACCTGTGGCAACCCCTAGCACAGGTAAAAACGAAGCCGGGTCCAGCTCAAGGCCTACACTGACAGCGTTGCCTAGCGGCGAACTGAGTGCAAAGAGTAAAATCCCCAAAAGTACCTTCCACGTGGTCAGCCCAGCCGAGCGTAATGCCGTTGCAACGAGGAGTGCGATTGGTATTTTATGCAAGGCTACCGACCAAAGTAATCCGTTTGTGCTAAGTTCGTCTCTATGGTCATGCATAATTATGTCCAGGCCCAGCGGCATTCCTTCTATGAATGCATGGATAAATAATCCCACAAGAGGAAGAACGGGGATTCGATTCTCGTGGGTATGCAAATGGCCGTGTTCTAAACCTTTACTTATAAAATCGAGCAACAATTGGATACCGAAACCAAGTAAAACCCAAAGACCGCCGCTGCTATTTTGAAAGACCTCCGGCAGCATATGCGTCATTAATGTTCCGAACAAGAAGGCACCTGAAAATGCTAGCGTCAGCTTGAATAAAGCGCTCTTTGTGTTGATGATATAGGAAGCGCTTCCGCCTAAAAGAACAGCCAAGAAGAGAACTAAAGGAATCATGAAAGCGGTTTTTGTGCAATAAATATCATTCGTTCACTGTCCAATTCTTTATAGGAGCTCAAGTCATAGTTACCTTTTACTTGAATATTTTCTAGATCTGCACATATGAGCATCCTATACAAATCATTTTTACTGAATGCGCGAACGCGTTCTTCGAAAAAATTTAGCGTAGAATCGTGGCTGACTTTTATACTCTTCACAATAATACCATTTTCAATCTTTCGACTGATTCTATAAACTGCCTTATCTGTATGCACCAAATTCTCCGGTACTAGCTGTGCTGCTATTTTCGCACTGTTCATATAATCAAGCACAAGCCTTCCGCCAGGTTTAAGGCATTGAGCCATATGATTTAATGCTCTCTGGTGAAGTGCGTCGTCGTCAAAGTAGCCAAAGCTGGTGAATAGATTCATCACCCAATCAAAGAAGCCAAAGTCTAGTTCTTCGAGCATATTACCTACCTTAAATTCAAGACACTCATTTTGAAATTGACGGGCAAACGAAATATTCTCCGGACTGAGATCAAGACCCAAGGTGTTCAAACCTTGTTCTGACAGCACTTTGGCATGCCTGCCTCTGCCGCAAGCCATATCCATTGCTCGCTCACCGTTGTTTACTCCGAGTTTCTTGCACAGCTCAACAATAAAACGTCGTGCTTCATACTCGTCGCGGTGACGATAGAGATCGTGGTAAAATTCGGTGTTAAACCATGTGGCGTACCAGGGTGCAGTCATTGGGCGAAGTATTCGATAACTAAGGGTTGGAACATTTTAACGATCGCAATCAAAATTACGGCAATTAATACTTTTCGAGTAATGGCGTTGGCTTTGGGGTGCTGGACGACTGTCTTGGCCCCAAATCGTGCGCCGGAGGCTGTACCCGCGGCCAGGGTAAGACCATACAACCAATCGATACTTCCGCTCAAGGCAAAAATAAAAAAGGAGGGAATAGTCATTAAAAAAGCGATGAACAGCTTCATTATGTTACCGTCTTTCAGCGCATATTTTGCCATAAGTACGCTGATGGATAGAAAGAGAATTCCAAAGCCCATCTGAATGAACCCCCCGTAGAACCCTAGACCCAGATAAGCCAGCCAAATTTTCGGTGTACGCTTATCAATCATTCCATCGGTAGGAATTAACCACTTATTAGGATTGAAAAGTATGGTGACCAAAAGGCCAATCATAATAGTCCCGATGGCAACCCGCATAATTGTTTCGGGGATATCAATGGCTAAGTTGGCGCCTATAATTGCACCTATGATGATTGGAGAAATGATGAAATAGCTCTGCTTAATCATGTACCGAACACGCTTGGTTTTCGAAAGAGAACTGATGGCACTCGTCGTTTGAAATAAAGCACCGACGCGGTTGGTGGCATTTGCTGTATTCGCATCTAATCCAACCCACATTAGGAGTGGAAGTGTGATGGCGGAACCGTTGCCAGCAATGACATTGATAAGTCCAGCGCAGAAGCCGCCGAGGACTAGGGCAATTAATTCAAGCCAATCAATCATGGGACCAAAGTTAGCTTACATTTGTAGGATAAAAAGCAAAAGGGTGCCGGAAAACAAAGATTACCGCTTGGTGGTAAAAACCCTCTATGGATTAGAGGAGATCTTAAGCAAGGAATTGGTTTCATTAGGAGGTCGTGAAATTAAGAAACTAAATCGAGCAGTATCCGTGGTTGGTGACCTTGGATATGTCTACAAAATAAACTTAGCGCTTCGTACTGGATTACGCGTACTTCTTCCGCTTGCTGAATTTGAGATGGAAGATGTAGAGCACTACTATGAGGAGATCTTAGCCATTCCTTGGGAAGAACATTTCGATGTGAATACTACATTCGCTGTTGATGTAGTAGGCCGTAACGAACTATTAAACCACAGCAGTTTTGCGGGTTTAAAGGCCAAGGATGCGATTGTTGATCGTTTTAGAGAGAAAGTTGGAGATCGCCCAACGGTTGAGCGCGGCACTCCTGAAGTACCAATTCACATTCATATTTATCAAGATACGGTTCGCATATATCTTGATGCCTCTGGAGATTCCTTGCACAAACGTGGCTACCGCCTTGCTGCTGCGCATGCCCCACTAAACGAAGTTTTGGCTGCCGGAATAATCATGCACAGTAAATGGAACGGCGGAATGCCTGTGCTTGATCCTATGTGTGGATCAGGAACATTTTTAGTGGAAGCGGCACTGATTGCCCACAATATGCCGCCAAATATTTACCGCAAATACTTTGGCTTTCATTTTTGGAAGGGTTTTGAAGAAGACCTGTACGATAAGATTAAAGAAGGATTGCTGCGCCGAGCGAAAGAATACAACGGTAAGATCTTCGGCAGGGATAAGGACGATTACGCCTTGGATGCTGCCGCAAGTAATATCGAACGCTCGATGTTTGACGATGTTATTGGTTTGAAGCGGGCAGATTTCTTCCAGATAGAACCTCCGAGCGAAAAAGGCCTCATGCTGGTCAACCCACCATATAATGTGAGGATTGCTACCAACACCTATAAGTTCTATAGTGAAATGGGGGATGTGCTCAAACGAAAATACGCAGGTTGGACAGTTATGTGGATCACCTCCGACTTAGAAGCTATTAAAAGTATTGGTTTACGTCCGTCGAGAAAATGGAACCTGTTCAATGGAGAATTGGAATGTAAATTGTTACAATTCGACATGTATGAAGGCACAAAAAAGATCCATAAATTGAGATAAATACATTGAAATGAAGAACCTACTTAGCCTGATTGCCGCCATTTCCTTCTCGACCTTGTTGGCACAAGGTACTGGTAGCAACCTCCGTCGTGTTTCACGTGAGGTCGAAAAAACAATGTCCATTACCTCGGACATTATCGACGGTGTTATGACCTACGAAAAGGAGAAGAAAGTTGTCCTGTTGATTGAAGAACAATTCGCGATTTGGCAGAAGTCAAAAAGATCACTTGCTCGATTAGACGAGCCAGAAGAAGCGCAACTGGTTGCTGTTGTAGGAGAAAACCTCGGTCAAATCATAGAATTGACTTCTTCTCATCTCAGAGATCGGTTGGGTGAAGATCCGCATTCCAGCTATGGGCATACGTATGTGAGCCATATTGAGGCTATGTTCGGGGCAATGAGCGCTGAAATGGAATCCTACGCGACCCAATACGACATCACACTTAGAGAAAGCGCAATCGTCAAGCGGTTTATTGCCCTGATGGAATTGGTTGCATACACAAAAGAAATGAAGGCTGGTGCTGCGGAGGTTGACAGCTTGGTGGCCTATTTGCAATCTGAAGTTGGCACCAATGATTTGGATAAATTGTACTTTGCTCAAAACAACTTAATCAAGGCCTTGAGCAAACACATTCGCAGTTATGGTAATGAATACTTTTACAACGGTCAGACAGACTTGTACGAAGCCTACCAGAAATACTATGTAGAATTACTGGAATTAGCTTCTGCGGATTTATTGGCGGATTTGACCAAGATGAAGTACGACTTAGTCGAGTTTAATTCTATAGCATCCTCAACTGAGGCAAGTGCTCGAAAAACCCTCAGTTTCTTTGATAATGAGATGAAGCTGCTGGCCAAACGCGAGGCACGATTTGTAAAAAAGAATCTTCCTAAAGCGCCCAAGAAATAGATGCTAGTCGCTGAGGTCATCTTACCGTTGCCGTTGGACAAGGTGTTTCACTACGCCGTGCCTAATGAATTTGCAGGTAGGCTGGTCGCTGGCATTCGCGTATTGGTGCAATTTGGCAAGCGTAAAGAATATGCAGCCTTGGTGGTACGAGTACTCGAAACGGAAGAAGATTTATCGCTTAAGTACCTTATTAGTGTGTTGGACGAACGTCCCGTAGTATTAGAACACCAAATCCTTCAATGGAAGTGGATGTCGGGTTACTACATGGCCCCGGTTGGTGATTTGATGAATGCAGCCTTGCCTCCAGGACTCAAGCTCAGTTCCCATAGTATCTTGGTTCACAATCCCGAAGTTCTGCCCGAAGAGGGTAAACTATCAGATTCACTTATTATGTTGTACGAAGGGTTGTTAGGCAAAGAGAAACTCACACTTGATGAAGTACGGTCCATTTGCAATGTTAAGAATCCTATGCCGCTGGTACAACAAGCCTTGGAAGAAGGCTGGGCAGTACTCGAAGAGGAGTTGAAAAAAGTGGCCCGCGCTAAAAGAAGAAAGCTCATACGAATCGCGCCAGAGTACCTTACTCGTTTAGACGATGCGTTTCAAGCCACTTCACGCAGCGAGAAGCAAACACAGGCCTTACTGACCGTAATAGCTGCCTGTGGTAGTGAAAATAGCTTCACTGACAGTCGGGGCTTTCGTAAAAAGCACAACATTGAAAGTGCTCAGATACTTGCTCTAAAAAAGAAGGGTCTAGTGGAAGAGATAGAAGAAGTGGACGGCACTACGGCTGCTTCTGCTCCTCATTCTGATATTTCACTTAGTGGACATCAAATCTTCGCACTTGCTCAAATAGAAGAGGGGTTCGATTCCGGCAAGCCTACGCTTTTGCACGGAGTTACTGCTTCTGGAAAAACGGAGATCTACATTGAGCTTATCAAAACGGCCTTTGAATTTCATAGACGCGTACTTTATTTATTACCAGAGATTGCATTGACCACTCAGCTAATCAATAGACTTCGCATTCATTTTACAGTGGCAGTTAACCACAGCAGATTCACGCCAGCAGAGCGCCTAGCCGCCTGGAGAGAATCGTTAGAACGAGATGAGCCGTTGCTCGTTCTTGGTGCTCGCTCTGCGCTTTTTATGCCCTTACCCGATCTAGGTCTCATTATTGTAGACGAGGAGCACGAGAGTAGCTTCAAGCAATACGAGCCTTCGCCCCGCTATCATGCGCGAGATACTGCTGTTTGGATGGCGAATCAACACAACTGTCCCATCCTTTTAGGGTCGGCTACACCTTCTTTAGACAGTATGTTTAACGCGAAGGCAGGCAGGTATCATTTGGTCCAATTGTTTCAGCGCTTCCACACCGCACCGCTACCCGAAATAGAAGTTGTCGATATGGTCGGTGCCAAGCAGCGCAAGGAGGTCAAAGGGAATTTCTCAATTGAACTCGTGGATGCTATGTGCGAGGCTTTGAAAAAAGACGAGAGCATCATCTTGTTCCAAAATAGAAGAGGGTTCAGTACCTTCCAGCAGTGCCAAATTTGTGGTCACGTAGAGGGCTGCACGCGCTGCGACATCTCTTTGACTTACCATAAAGGACCTAAACAACTCAAGTGCCACTATTGCGGTTACCAAACGCCTCCTGTGATGAAGTGTTCTTCTTGTGGCGGACAGAGTGTGCTTCACAAAGGATTTGGGACAGAACAAATTGCTGAAGAGGCTGCGGCGCTTTTTCCAAAGGCAAGAGTTAAGCGTATGGACCTCGATACGACAAGAGGCAAGCACGCCTTTGGCGATCTGATTCGCAGCGTTGAACAAGGAGAGGTAGATATTCTCGTAGGTACGCAGATGGTCACAAAGGGATTAGATTTCCATAGGGTAGGTCTAGTGGGCATTATGTCCGCGGACAATCTGCTTTCGTATCCGGATTTCAGAGCCAACGAACGTGCCTTCCAACTCATCGAACAAGTCAGTGGCCGCACTGGTCGCAGAACAGCCAAAGGAAAGGTCGTTATTCAAAGTATGAAGCCACGTCACGCGATTATACAGTTGGCAATGAACCACGATTATGACGGCATGCTCCAAAAGGAGCTGATGATTCGTAATGAATACAGCTATCCACCTTACGTGCGATTGATCACCATTACTATGAAGCACCGCGATCAAAAACTTTTACAACGTGCTGCAGGCGAATTTGCCCGTTCCCTTCAAAGTATGATAGGGGACCGATTCCTCGGGCCAGAATTCGCACCTATTGCTCGATTGAAAAACCTGTATCAAATGCAGATTATAGTTAAGGTGGACAAGGGTAGTGTGGGTGCCAAGGTACGCAAACGCATAAAAAAGGCTCATAACGAAATTCTACTTAGCTCAGACTTTCATAAGGTCAAGGTGGTTTTTGATGTCGACCCTAATTCGTAAACAAATGGCTGGAAGGTTAGTGGCGCCTCAGCGGTAACGGTGGTAGGCTCTTTTGTTGTAGGATGGTTAAAGGTCAATGTTCTCGCATGCAAACAGATGCTTTTATCCCTTTGTGCCCGTCTTGCGCCGTATTTCACATCGCCCTTAATGGCATGACCTATGGCCGAAAATTGGCCCCTAATTTGATGATGGCGACCGGTGTGCAATTGAACTTCAACTAATGAAAAATTGTCGCCGGTTTTCAAAACCCTATAACTCAATCGTGCTTCTTTTGCACCTTCTTCAGGGCGTTTGAATACAATGGCTTTGTTATTTTTTCTATTCTTTTTTAGAAAATGCTTTAGATCATCTTTTCCGCGAAGTTGTCCCTCCACAATAGCCCAGTAGGTTTTTTGAGTCCGTCGCTCCTTAAATGCCTTGTTCATGCGCTGCAAACTCTTCGAGGTCCTCGCAAAGAGAACCACTCCTGTAGTTGGCCGGTCGAGGCGATGAATGACGCCGCAAAATACCTTTCCCGGTTTGTTAAACTTCTCTTTTAAATAAGATTTAATTTGGTCTGGTAAGGGCAAATCTCCCGTTATGTCACCTTGAATAAGATCTCCGGCACGCTTATTAAGCGCAATGAGGTGATTGTCTTCGTAAATGATATTTAGACGAGTTGCCAATTTAACTTGGGTAGCTTTCGTTATCGTTCGGGAAATCGACCTCTTTTACGTCCTTTATGTATTGCCCAATTGCGCCAGTTATATCATCGTACAAATTCAAGTAGCGACGCAAGAAGCGCGGATTGAACTTGTGTGTCATCCCAACTAAATCGTGGAACACCAATACTTGACCGTCCACACCTGATCCTGCGCCAATACCAATCACAGGTATGTCGAGCATAACGGCAACTTCTTTGGCGAGCTCCGCAGGAACTTTTTCCAACACAATGCCGAAACAACCCGCCTCTTGCAAAGCTATCGCATCCTCTTTCAGCTTCGCAGCCTCGGCTACTTCCTTCGCACGAACGCTGTAAGTACCGAATTTATAAATGCTCTGAGGTGTCAATCCAAGATGGCCCATCACTGGTATACCAGCAGTCAGGATTCGCTTAATACCCTCTATGATTTCAATACCACCTTCTAATTTGACGGCATGACCGCCAGTTTCTTTCATAACACGAATGGCAGAATTCAAAGCTTGTTTTGAATCTCCTTGATATGATCCAAACGGTAGATCTACTATAATCAAGGCACGATCAACCGCGCGAACTACAGCGCTAGCGTGGTAAATCATATGATCCAAGGTAATTGGTAGGGTAGTTTCGTGGCCTGCCATTACATTGGATGCACTGTCGCCCACAAGAATACAATCTACGCCAGCGGCATCCACCATTTTAGCCATAGTATAGTCGTACGCGGTCAACATAGATATCTTTTCTCCTTGGTCTTTCATTTGCTGAAGACTGTGGGTAGTAACTTTCTTAAATTTTTTCTTTGCAACGCTCATTGTGCACGATTTTTGTCTTTTGTGTTCTACAAAGAAAAGAACTCAACCCGTAGGTTGTATTTTTGTTAGCGATGAAAAACCACATTCTTACCTTATTTGCCTTTTTTACCTTGATTTCATGTGATAACTCGCTTGATATAAATGCTAATTATGACGTTGAAAATGTGGTTTACGGTCTTTTAGATAAGGATTTAGACACTCAATGGGTACGATTACACAGAACATACCTTGGCGAAGATGGAATTTTAGCGGGTGCGGTTTACAGCGACAGCCTGTATTTTGATACGGCTGCAATTTTTCTCGCACAGCTAAATTCAAACGGTCAGGTACTCAATACCTACGAATTTTACCGAAAGGATACAAACGTTCTCGAACCAGGGGTCTTTACTACTAATAACTATCGTTTATATTGGACGGATGCTCCAATCGATAAATCCTTTGAATACCGTATTCGTGGTTTCATTCCAGGAAATAACAACTTCGAAGCGGTTACGCCGATCGTTGGAAATGTTAGTATTACGAAACCAAGAGGTTTCCAAAAGATTTCATTCGGCATCAGCAACGCCGAATTTAAATGGGACGCAACGAATAATGCACGCTTGTACCAAGGCTACCTTCATTTTAAATACAAGGAAGCTTCTCGGTCAAACCTCCAAGACAGCATAACTAAGACATTAACCTATGCTTTACCTGTACGAACAGGGAGTAATCTCAATGGCAATGGAACGTTTGTTTCAGAGGTCACTTATGAGGCTTATTTTCGTTTCTTACGCAACAACATCGGCACTACCACAGATAAAGTGCGGGTATTTAAAGGCATAGATGTCGAGATTTGGGCTGCCGCCGATGATTATGCCACTTACATTAATGTTAGCCAGCCGTCTCAGGGCATAGTTCAGGATAAACCACTATTTACCAATATTGATGGCGGCATAGGATTATTCTCCTCTCGATCTGTTGGCATGCAAGAGAACGTTCAGTTGAGTTCCTATAGCTTGGATAGTTTGTGGCGCGGGATTTTCACCTGCGACATGGGATGGTTAGATTTCCAGGGGATTGATACATGCATCTGCGTGGATGGTGATAAGGTTTGCTTCTAACCCTTCGTTATGACCTTTTGGCAGAAGGTCCTTTCATTTTGACATAGTTTTTATAGAAATGCTGACACTTTGGAAGTGAAATTGGCCGGAAAAGTTAATGGCACGAGGCTTGTTTATACCACGTTGTACTATTTGAATTGATAACCTTAACTAATATAAAATGGGTAAAATCATAGGAATTGACCTCGGAACAACGAACTCTTGTGTCTCTGTAATGGAAGGTAACGAGCCTGTAGTAATTCCAAACAGCGAAGGAAAGAGAACCACGCCATCAATTGTTGGTTTTGTGGAAGGCGGCGAACGTAAGGTAGGAGATCCTGCGAAGCGTCAGGCTATCACCAACCCTGAGAAAACGGTTTATTCTGTGAAGCGTTTCATGGGTGAGAAATTCTCGAATGTAAAGAAAGAAGCTAAGCGTGTACCGTATAAGGTAGAGGCTGGTGATAACGATACACCTCGCGTAAACATTGACGATCGTCAATACACACCTCAAGAGATTTCGGCTATGATCCTTCAGAAAATGAAGAAGACGGCGGAAGATTACTTGGGTGCAGATGTGACTGAAGCAGTCATAACTGTTCCAGCATACTTTGATGATGCTCAGCGTCAAGCTACAAAAGAGGCGGG
>CAJWZE010000049.1 GCA_913049845.1 uncultured Cryomorphaceae bacterium | reverse complement strand
CAAGCTCGTTTCCGGGGATGGTCATGCGCATTTCCACAATCTTATTTGCCCTCTTGTGATTATTATCCAGCTTTAAAAAGACATCCGTATTTATGGTTTTGTCAAAAAACAGTTTCGTCTTGTCAAGCCGGTCTTCAATGAATCTCAACAGCTTAGAATCCGCTTTGAAATTAACAGACTGAATATTTACTGTCATCGTACTGAAATTTATGAGCCCTTCGGGTGAGCTCGGTTATATGCTTGAACAAGCTCCTCAAACGTACTGGCCGTATACATCTGCGTTGAGCTTAGGCTCTCGTGTCCCATCAACTCCTTAACGGTGTTGATGTCGACCCCTGCATTCAACAAATGCGTTGCATACGAATGGCGTAAGGTATGAGGATGTTTGTCCACCACCGATGTGGTTCTTTGAAGATAGTGAACTACTCGATTATAAACAATACTCGGATAAAGCTTTCCGCCCCTAGAAGTTGTTAATATTTGAGGGACCTTAGGATGAACTTCTTGTCTCGCTTTAAGATACCGGTTATAGTATGTTTTTAAAGCGATTGGAATAGGTACTTGACGTGTTTTGTTTCGCTTACCGGTAATGCGGACTACACCGCGCGACCAATCAAAATCCTCTTGCTTTAATTCAATAAGCTCCGCTTTACGCAAGCCAAGGCCGTAGAAGAGCAATAACATAAATTGATCCCGAATCCCTTCAAAATTATTTTCAAATACCTCGTCCTTGACCAACTGCTCTAAATCTTTCTGAGGGATGCTCATCACGACCCGCTTTTGATCTTTCAGGCTTTTAATACTTCCCAATGGATCGTTGTGCGGCCTGCCCGTGCGTTCGCACCATTTGTAATAGGAACGCAGAGCACTGAGGGTTCTATTTATCGATCGGTTGCTAATGCCTTGTTTACTTCGCCAGACTATAAGTCTTTTGGCATGTGCCCGTTCAGCATCCTTAGGCGCTACCTCATATTCGGCTTCAAGAAAGGATTGCCAGCGCCTGAGTTCTGTGCCGTACGCTACAATAGTCTTTTCGCTTGCTCGTCTCTCTGAACGCAAGAATTCTTCAAAAGCAATGAATGATGGGTTAGACATAAGAGCAACTTAATAAAAAAAGCCCAACGCTGAGCGTTGGGCTTTTTTATATAGTTGTTCAAATTACTATTCTTCCTCTGCCTGACGCAAAGACTGAATGTAAGCCGCTTTCATATTCATACGACGTTTTGCTTCAGTCGGCTTTGTGTGATAACGATCAGCACGAAGCTTGCGCACTACACCCGTAGAGCTGTGTTTTCTCTTATAACGCTTTAGTGCGCGTTCGATTGATTCTCCATCTTTTACATTAATTACGAGCATAGTAACACCTCCTTTATAATTGTTAGCTCGCGAAATTACATTCTTTTTTAATTTCCCGAAAAATATAATTACAAAAAGTTTTTGGCTATTCTGTATTGTTATCAGAATAGGAGTCTGGCTCCGTGTTCTGTGGTACTTTTAAAACTTTTCTGAAAAAATAAATGGTCGCAGCGATAACTGTACCCTGCGTCAGAATAATCATAATTAATGCGGACATTGTCATTGTGCTGCTTTTTTACGTTTGTTAGAAGCCACCTTCACCATACCCACCAATGCTGCGAAGCAGGCAAGCAAGAAAAATCGGCTCATATCGATATAGAACATATTGGTTAGGACCCCGTCCTGCAACCATTGTACGCCAGTATTGATGTGGAAAATCTGGTTGATGATGCTGTCGTTTGCCCACGGCCAACCGTTTCCAGATAACAGCGAAGAAAAGGCCGAAGACCAATCGCTTAATTCTCCGTTGAGCGGCTTGAACATGGAAGTCAAAAAAATGATACCGATAAATAGCGGTGTGATGTATTTTATGATAGGGCGGTAGAACCTTGGAACAGTCATATCTGCACCATCGGTGATTTCTTTCCATCCCTTGTCCATACCAAATACCCATGCGAAAAGGATGACTTCAGCAAGGGCAAAAATCACCAAACTCACAGTCCCTGTCCAATAGTCATATTCATCGAATACACCTTTTTCGAAGAAGAAGATGGTTGGAAGGCCCATCGCCAAAATAGCAATACCTAGGATCATTGCGCTTTTATTTTTCGACCAGTTGAATTCGTCTTGAACAAAGCCCATCCATGGCGTACCCATAGCGAGCGAGGAAGTGATACCTGCAAAAAATAGTAGACCAAACCAAGCAAAACCTGCAATTACGGCAAGAATGCTGCCCCATTGATCAAATAAGAACGGCATCGTCTTAAAGGCCATCATAAAGCCTGCGTTGTCCACTACCCAATCTAAACCGAGGTAGCCTACTGCGATTGGAATAACTACTGCAGAACCCAATACGATTTCCACAAAACCGTTCATCCATCCTGCAGACATCGCGTTTAGGGCAATATCGTCCTTTTGCTTCAGGTAAGAGCTGTAACAATGTATGGTCCCCATACCCACACTAAGTGTGAAGAAGATTTGACCCGCTGCTGCAAGCCAAATTTTTGGATTAGACAATGTTGTAAAATCCGGTTGCCAAAGATAGTTAAGACCTACGTAAGTGGAACAATCGGCACAACGTCCTGTGGAACCTGTAGTCCAAGACATGATGGCCAAGAAGGCGCCGAAGCCTATCAATAATGGCATAGCTATTTTGGCTACTTTTTCAATACCAGCGCTCAATCCACGCGAAAGTATATAAATATTGACTGAGAGGGTAATTAAGAATGCGAGTAAGGCCCAAACCGGGAAATTGATACCGGCCCCTAAGTCTACGTAGTTGTTGAAGAATTGGTCCAAGCCATCAAGGTCCATTCCAAGGAAATCACCCTTGAGAGATTTCAAGGTATAGGTTAACGTCCAAGATTCTATATAAGTATAATACGCCATAACACCCATGTTGGTAAAGATCCCGAAGACACCGAAGTATTTCCAAAAGCGCTTCTTGGTCATATTATCTAAAATAAACGGCGTACTGTGATCGCCATAACGACCACCGAATCGGCCCATTGACCATTCTACCCAAAGTAGTGGTATACCCATTAGCAGGAAGGAAACGAGGTAAGGGATGATGAAGGTTCCGCCGCCATTTTGAACGGCTTGAACAGGAAAACGCAAAAAGTTTCCTAGGCCGACTGCATTACCCGCCATAGCGAGAATGAGTCCGACGCGGGAACCCCAAGATTCAGTAGTGTTTGACATATAACCTAAAGGTTAGTTTAGAATATGGCCGAAAATAAACGATTGAAGCTCAAGGAGCAAATTGAAGGCTATAATCCTGCCTGCTCGGCAATAACTTCTAGTGCTTCACTAAAACTGTGCGGCTTAAAGCCGAGTTCCGTTTTGGCCTTTGTAATATCTAAGCCGGTGCGTGGAGGACGCATCGCCGGTTGGTTTAGGGTCGTACTATCCACTTTAGTTACTGAATCCATCGAGAGCCCAAAGTGCTCCGCAACGTGCCCTACGAGTTCGTAAATAGACATAAAATCTGGGCCGGAGATGTTATAAATACCTCGTGCTTTCTGTGTAGCAGCGAGTAAAGCGCCTTGAGCGAGGTCTTCGGCAAGGGTTGGTGTGCGGAATTGATCATCCACTACATTAATGGCTTGTCCCTTTTCCAGTGCGCCCTTTGCCCAGAGAACAATATTGTTGCGTTTCAAGTCCTCGGCAATGCCTATGACCAATACCGTTCTCAAGATGCTCCAATGCGTCAGTTCTTGTACGATCTTCTCTGCCTCCAGCTTTGTATTACCGTAGTAGCTCAACGGGTTTGGTTTACCGTGCTCATCATAGGGCCCTGCTGTACCGTCAAAAATGAAATCTGTACTGATGTAGACCAGATGCGCACCTACTCTACGTGAAGCTTCTGCCATATTCTTGGTTCCTAACACATTGAGCTGGTAGGCCAATTCTTTGTTCTGCTCGCACTGATCCACATGAGTCATTGCCGCACCATGAATAATCACATCGGGCTGAAAATCTTCTATCACAGCCAACACCTCTTCTACATCCTTTATGTCCATAGCCTTATATTCTGCCGTACCAAGATTAATGGTACGGTTTTTCCCCCTTGAGGTCGCTAGAAAAGCATGCTCCTTGAAACCTGCAGTGGCTGCAGAAATTTTTTGACCTAGTAATCCGTTTGATCCAGTATAGAGAATCTTCATATTGTATGGTTAACTGGTTGCGAATTTATTTGGTCTTTTCTGTAAACCATGCCCTTAAGCCCTTAATCTGTTCGTCATTTCCCAACACATAAAGTTTGGAATGCGGTGCAACCTTAAAATCTGGAGAAGGGTTTACAGTCAGCATTCCTTGCTCACAGACATAACCAATCACGGTGCACCCGGTCTGTTGTCTAATTTCCAAATCCTTGATATTGCATCCAGTGAACAATTCGGGCAATTCATCAACCACGATTTCTTCAATATTGGTAGCCGATGAACCACCTACACTCAAATGATCTAAGAAGTTCATTACACCAGGGTTCATTAAATTGTGTGCTAAATGTGCCCCGCCTACAAGGTTAGGGCTGACCGTATACGTGGCTCCGGCCGCCAACAATTTACGTTCTGTACTTTCTGTATTGGCACGAGCACCAATAGTCATATTCGGGTTGAGCTGACGCGCGGAAATCACCACAAAGAGATTGTCAGTATCCGAGGCCAATGCAGCAATTAGTGATGAAGCTTTAGCAATGTTGACTTTCTCCAAAACGGTATCGTCGGTGGCATCACCCACAACAACCAATACCTTTTGGAATTGATTTCTAAACTCCTCCGCTCGATGTTCCTCTTTTTCAATAACGACAACATCTGCACCATATGCTCGGAGTTTACTTACAACTTGTCGGCCGTTTCTCCCTAAGCCACAGACTATGGCATGCCCTTCTAACTTTTCCACCTTGCGTTCAATTCTTTTGGTGAGTAAAAAATGACGAACACGTCCATCAATAGCCAACTGAGCCAAAAGACTCGCACCGTAAGCAAAGGTGCCAAAGCTTGAAATGATTAGCACTATGGTAAACCATGTACCACGAGTGCTTAGTTCCGTTACCTCATTAAAGCCTACGGTACTCACCGTTTGGATCACCATATAGAAGGCCTGAAGCCAGTCTAGACCTTCAATTAATCGAAATCCAAGGGTTCCTCCAAACAATATAAAGGAGAACAAAATGAGTACTTTTCTCAGGCTATGGAAAGGATTATTCATCTATGGAAAGTTACGAGCCATTGTCTTAAAAAAGGAAGCCTTCAACGATTACTTATCCATTAAATCCAACATCTCTAGGTATACTCTGAGATTGCTACTGTGTGATTTTCTTGAGAAAGGAAATTGGCTGCAATGTATCCGCCAATACCTGCTTATACCAATAAGAAGAGGTTCCAACTTTTGGTTTTTCAATCAAACTGAAAGAAAGCCACAAAGCGGTCCGAACCACAGAGCGTGAGAAGGGTGCTTAGGTTAATGGAGAATCCAAAACTCTTACCAAAGAAGAATACGATAAGCATAATGAAGGTGATGCGCCATTTACATATATACCACGGCCAGGCTTGTATCACAAAATTGATGGCATTGTTTACTTAAGTGTTATCGAATTATGGTGTAGAGGGACATACGTATTTTTTAAGATCGATACCTGCTTTTTTCATAGCACTGAAACCTCCAGCGACGTCCACCATATTATGGAATCCGCGTGCTTTCAAAATAGAAGCGGCAATCACCGAACGGTAACCTCCCGCACAGTGAATGTAAAACGTTCCTTCAGTTGGGATATCTACCATACGATCGTTTATGCAATCAAGGCTTGCATGAATAGCCGTTGGCATATGCTCGCTAAAGTATTCACCGTCTTTACGAACATCAACAACTATAGGACTCTCTACGTCTTTCAATTCTTTAGCAGTGATCTGCTCAAGGGTATCGATTTCCTTTTCTACTTTCTTCCAAGCATCAAAACCTCCTTCCAAGTAGCCAATAGATTGATCGTAACCCACACGCGAAAGTCTCATAAAAACTTCTTCTTCCATACCTGGGTCTGCAACAATCAAAAGTTTGTGATTGATATCAGGAATCATAGCACCTACCCACATCGCAAAGCTTCCTTGGATACCGATGAAGATTGATTGCGGGATGAATCCTTGAATAAAATCAGTTTGATGACGTGTGTCCAGAATCAAAGCATCTGTTTCGTTCGCAGCAGCCTCAAAAGCCTCTGGACTCATTGGCGTCATTGCACGATCCATTACGATATCTAAGCTTTCGTACCCCACCTTATTCAAGCGCACATTTTCAGGGAAATATGCAGGTGGTTTTTTTAAACCGTCGGTCACCTCAATGATAAACTCGTCTTCAGTCATATCTGCTCGCAATGCATAGTTTGTTGCCTTTTGTTCGCCAATAGTACCTACAGTTTCTTTGGACATATTTTTACCACATGAAGAGCCGGCACCATGACCAGGATATACTATTACGTCATCTGCTAGGACCATAATTTTAGTACGAAGAGATTTATACAACGTTGCCGCCAACTGCTCTTGTGTCATTGTAACTGCCTTTTGAGCCAAATCTGGACGACCTACATCTCCCAAGAATAAGGTATCACCTGAGAATATGGCGTGGTCCTTACCGCTTACGTCTTTCAACAAGTAGGTGGTACTTTCCATTGTATGACCTGGGGTATGAAGAACATGAATTTCTACATCCCCTACTTTCAGTATCTCCCCATCCTCAGCGATCTTACAATCAAATTTAGGATTAGCGTTTGGACCATAGATGATTATCGCGCCTGTTTTCTTAGCAAGGTCCAAGTGGCCTGAAACAAAATCTGCATGAAAATGTGTTTCCAAAATGTATTTAATAGTTACACCGTCTTTTTCTGCACGATCTATGTACGGACCCGCCTCACGCAACGGATCAATAACTACTGCTTCATTTTTTGAGGCTATATAGTAAGCGCTCTGGGCCAAACACCCTGTATAAATCTGCTCTACAATCATCTTATTATTCGAAATTCTAAACTTTTATACTATTTGCTTCAAAATGATGTATACCGCCATTACGAGTACTAACCAGCCAAAGCCTTTTTTTAATTTTTTACCATTTATAAATTTAGTCAGGTAGATACCTACAAAGATACCTACTACGGCAATTACTGTAACGGTCAAAAGCAATGTCCAATCAATAACTAAATCAGGACGTTGAACGTCTCCAATAAAACCAATCAAGCTCTTTACAGCAATAATCAATAACGATGTGCCTACCGCCTTTTTCATAGGTAATTTAACAAAGAGAACGAGCGCCGGAATAATCAAAAAGCCACCACCAGCACCTACAATACCTGTAAGTACTCCAACCAATGCTCCTTCAGCAACAATAGCAGGAATATTAAATACCGGTGCGTATTCACTTTGTACTTTCTCTTCTTCGTATTTGTCTAGAATCATACTCACCGAGGCCGCAAGCATTACTAAGGCAAACAAAACTATTATGGAAACATCCTTTGTCAGCGAGAAAGCGCCTACCGTTATGATGTCTTGAGGAATAGCTGGCAATAAATATGCACGGGTTAAGTACACCGCAATAAACGCAGGAATAGCAAAGACTACTGCGGTCTTGTAATTCACATTGCCCATAGTTGCATTATGGATCGCACCTACCAAAGCCGTCGCACCAACAATAAACAACGAATATGCTGTACTAAGCTCCGCGCTTTCCCCAAAAAGGTAAACCAAAACTGGTACAGTAAGGATAGAACCGCCACCACCAATCAGGCCAAGTGAAATTCCTATAAATACTGATGCTATGTAACCTATTGTCTCCATGACTGCTTTTTGAATGCTTAAAATTAGCCATGTTCTATTAGACGAGATGTGACTCAGCGATCACTAGAAAAGAATTCGTTCCATTTCTTGCTGCAACTCAAGGGCAGCGCGGCCCGCAGCTTCAGCAAAATCTATATCCTTACTTTGATAAATGATGCCTCGAGTAGAATTTACTAAGACACCGTAATCTTTATTGGTCGCTTTTGTTAAGACATCTTGTAATGATCCGCCTTGGGCACCTACACCTGGAATCAAGAAGAAAGATTCTGGTGCCGCTTTTCTTACACGCTCAAGAAACGCTGTCTTTGTGGCACCTAAGACAAACATAAGTTGCTCTGGAGTAGCCCACTCTTGCGCGTTTTTAACGACCGTTTCGAATAAAGCTTCACCATCATTGTTTTCTTTAAGCTGGAAATCGAATGCACCTTGATTTGACGTCAATGCCAAAAGGATCACCCATTTGTCTTCGAAGGCTAGAAAAGGGCTGACACTGTCTATACCCATATATGGGGCCACTGTAACGCTATCAAAAGCCATAGTATTGAAAAACGCTTCAGCATACATCTTTGAAGTATTGCCTATATCTCCTCGCTTGGCGTCAGCGATCGTGAAAACCTCAGGATAGCTCTCATTCAGGAAATCGATGGTTTTTCCCAAGGATTCCCATCCCTTCACGCCCATGCTTTCGTAAAAGGCGATGTTGGGTTTATAGGCCACTGCATAGTCCGCCGTAGCATCAATTATGGCTTTGTTGAAGGCGAAAATTGGATCTGCCTCTTTCAGCAAGTGTTGTGGAATCTTGTTGATATCAGTATCTAACCCTACACAAAGGACACTCTTCTTTTTCTCGATCTGTACGACAAGCTCTCTCCTATTCATGGTTAAATCATATCTGTTCCTTCTTTCATCTTCTCGGCATTCTCCGCCATATGAAGTTCGTCAATAAACTTCTGAATATCACCACCTACTACATCATTAAGATTATAGGTCGTCAAACCTATCCTGTGGTCAGTTACCCTTCCTTGTGGATAGTTGTACGTTCTAATTTTTGCGGAACGGTCACCTGTGCTGACCATAGTCTTGCGCTTAGCAGCCTGTTCCGCTTGCTTTTTTTTGAACTCCATGTCAAACATACGCGAACGAAGTACCTTCAAAGCTTGCTCGTAGTTCTTGTGCTGTGAACGTCCGTCTTGGCATTCTACAACAATTCCTGTTGGCAAATGCGTCAAACGCACTGCACTTTCAGTTTTATTTACGTGCTGACCACCTGCACCTTGGGCGCGATAGGTATCTTTTTTGACATCTTTCATGTCAAGATCAACATCAACGTCTTCCGCTTCAGGAAGAACCACTACAGATGCAGCGGATGTATGTACCCTACCCTGGCTTTCAGTTGTAGGAACACGCTGAACGCGGTGCACCCCACTCTCGTATTTTAGAATTCCGTAAACTGATTCACCTCTAACCTCAAAAGAAACCTCTTTAAAGCCTCCGGCAGTTCCCTCATTCATAGAGATCACCTCAACCTTCCAACCGCGACCTTCACAGTAGCGCTGGTACATACGGAATAAATCACCTGCGAAAATAGCGCCTTCGTCACCACCAGCACCTTGGCGAATTTCAACCAATGCATTCTTATCGTCCTCAGGATCTTTTGGTATGAGTAAGATCTTGATTTCCTCCTCGAGCTCTGCAAAAGTAGGCTCAAGATCATCAAGCTCCATTTTGGCCATATCTCGAAAATCTTGGTCTTTCTCTTCCTTTAAAACCGTTTTTGCCTCCTCTATCCTGCTGCTAAGCTCGAGATACTTCTCTCTGGCAATCACCAGGGGCTTTAGGTTTTTGTATTCACGGTTCAATTTCACATAGCGCTTGCTATCGGAAATCACATCCGGTTGAATAATAAGATCGTTGACCTCATTGTAACGCTGAAAAACTACGTTGAGCTTATCTAGCATCACTTGCTATATTTAAAGGTTCCGAACTCGCTACTTATAGTCAGCTCTTTCTCTGCGCTCTGTTCTACGCGTCCTACGATCTCTGCTGCTACCCCAAAGCTCTCACTTATCGCAATAATATCTTGTGCTATTGACGGGTCGACATAAAGCTCCATACGGTGCCCCATATTGAACACTTGGTACATTTCTTCCCAACTTGTTCCGCTCTCCTGGTGAATCAATTTGAACAATGGTGGTATAGGGAACAAGTTGTCTTTAATCACATGTCCCTTTTCCAAGAAGTGCAAAATCTTCGTTTGTGCGCCCCCTGAACAGTGTACCATTCCGTCAATCTGACCGCGGTATTTATCTAGGATTTGTTTGATGATTGGAGCATAGGTGCGGGTAGGACTTAACACTAGTTTACCAGCATCGAGATCAGTATCAGTAGCCTCCGTTAAACTCTTTGTTCCAGTATACACCAAATTCTCAGGTACTGCTGGATCAAAGCTTTCCGGATATTTAGCAGCCAATTCTTTTGAGAATACGTCGTGACGTGCACTTGTAAGACCGTTAGACCCCATACCACCGTTGTATTCGCTCTCGTAAGATGCCTGACCGTAGCTAGCCAAACCAACGATCACATTACCGGCTTTAATATTTGCGTTATCTACAACGTCTGAGCGCTTCATTCGCGCAACCACTGTACTATCTACGATGATTGTGCGAACCAAATCACCAACATCGGCAGTTTCACCACCGGTACTGATAATATCAATACCGTGCTTACGGTACTCTTCAAGAAGCTCCTCCGTTCCACCGATAATAGCGCTCAATACCTCACCAGTAATTAGTCCTTTGTTTCTTCCAATGGTTGAACTTAGCATAATATTCTCAGTGGCGCCAACACACAGAAGGTCATCGATATTCATAATCAACGCATCCTGAGCAATCCCCTTCCATACACTGAGATCACCGGTCTCCTTCCAGTACATGTAAGCCAATGAACTCTTAGTACCTGCGCCGTCGGCATGCATCACAAGACAATAATCTGTATCACCGGTCAAGTAGTCCGGGACAATTTTACAAAAGGCCTTTGGAAAAAGTCCCTTGTCAATGTTTTTGATGGCACTGTGCACTTCCTCTTTCTGTGCACTGACACCTCTGCCGGTGTAGCGGTCTGAATTGTTACTCATAGTACTGCAAAAATAACGAGAAAGCGCGCACGGGAGACCCGTGCGCGCTTCTCTTTTATCAA
>CAJWZE010000048.1 GCA_913049845.1 uncultured Cryomorphaceae bacterium | reverse complement strand
GATTTCCATTGTTTTTGCGAGTGTTACTCCCTCGCCCTTTGTAAGGCCTTTTCTCATACGGGTACCACCGCCTGCAGCCCCGCCACGGAGGCTATTTATAACTACCCAGCCTTTCGCTTCAGTTAGCGGATCATGCCAATTAAAGACTATTTCGGCAGGTCGCTCTTCAAATGCGCGTAGTTGTTCTTTCATCGCGTCTGTATTTTGGAAGCCCTAAGGTACTATTTAAGGCCAAAATACTTTGCCAGAACTGTGATTTTTACCACTGCCTGTGGTCGCTCCTAATACGTTGTCTTTGCCCGTTAATCTGAGGTAAGTAAGGAGAGCGAAAATTATGGCTTCCTTGAAGTTGACTATCTCTTTTTCCGGGCGATCCAACTCAACGCCGTATTCCTCTATCCGTTTCAATAGATAGTCGTTCCAAGCGCCTCCACCTGTGACTAAAACCTTTTTTCCAATGAGAACGGCAGAAATCTGAACGGCCATATGCTCGCAATAGGTAGCAAGAGCATCTGAGGGTAGGAGGTAATCTATCTTCTCGAAGACCTTTGCCTCAGCCCATTCGGCACCCAAACTCTTTGGCGGCTTTTGACTAAAGAAGGGGAGACTGTTTAATTCTTTCAACACCCATTGATTGATTGAACCGACTAAAGCTATCTTTCCACCCTCGTCGTATTCTTTTCCCATTTCACGAGCAAGGGTATTCAAAACATAGTTTGCCGGGCAAATATCAAAGGCATGCAGTACTCCGTCTTTTAGTAGCGGATTTCCTATGCTCACATTGGCAAAACCACCAAGATTAAGTGCTGCTCCGTACTCACCAAACAAAAGATGGTCTCCCATTGGTACGAGCGGTGCGCCCTGGCCTCCAAGTAATACATCCTGTACACGAAAATCTGTGACACATGGAATACTAGTAGCATGTGCAATATCAGGCAAGCACCCGGCTTGAAAAGTGTACTTTTTATTGGGGTTGTGAAAAATGGTCTGTCCATGAGAACCAACAGCATCAATTTCGTGGGCTGTTCTTTCTTTGATTTGCTCGATGCATGAAATGGTCCAAGCGGCAAATGCATCGTCAACTTCTGATTTTAGTGAGGCGTCTTTGAAACAATTGTTTACCAGTGTTTTCAGGGTATCGGGGTACCCAAATTCAAAGTGTTCGAGGAGCTGCCACTGAAGGCCGCTTTCATCACTGAATTGGACCAAAGCGGCATCCATTCCATCCAAGGAAGTACCGCTCATAAGACCTAAAATATTGAGAGTTCCGTCGTACATTTGTTAAACCAATAATAAACAGAATTTTCGATGAACTTCAACCTATCCGAGGAGCATTTGATGATTCGCGATGCGGCACGAGATTTTGCCCAAAACGAATTACTACCAGGCGTTATTGAACGCGACACCAACCAAACCTTTCCACATGAACAAATTAAACAACTCGGCGAGCTCGGCTTTATGGGTATGATGGTTGATCCTAGCTGTGGTGGATCGGGCTTAGATACCTTGTCGTATGTCCTTGCGATAGAGGAGCTTTCCAAGATTGATGCTTCGGCATCGGTTGTAGTTAGCGTAAATAATAGCCTTGTTTGCTGGGGCTTAGATACCTACGGTACAGAGAAACAGAAAGCCAAATACTTGTCTAAGCTTGCTATTGGTGAATATATCGGCGCCTTTTGCTTAAGTGAGCCTGAAGCAGGTTCTGATGCAACTTCGCAGAGCACTACAGCGGTGGATATGGGCGATCACTACTTGCTTAACGGTACTAAGAACTGGATTACTAACGGCGGAAGCTGTGAAATCGCTTTGGTTATTGCACAAACTGATAAAGAGAAGGGATACAGCGGAATTAATGTTCTTATCGTTGAAAAAGGTATGGACGGCTTTGTCGTTGGGCAAAAGGAAGATAAGCTTGGAATCCGTGGATCAGATACTCACACTTTGCTTTTTAACGATGTGAAAGTACCAAAAGAAAATAGAATAGGTGAGGATGGGTTTGGATTCAAATTTGCGATGAAAACATTGAGTGGTGGCCGCATCGGTATTGCTGCGCAAGCTTTGGGTATTGCACAAGGTGCATTGGACCTTGCATTAGCCTATTCGAAAGAGCGGAAAACCTTTGGAAAACCTATCCACGATCATCAAGCTATAGCTTTCAAGCTTGCGGATATGGAGATGAAGGTAGAGCAGGCGAGACTTCTTGTATATAAGGCGGCTTGGTTAAAAGATCAAGGTATGCCTTACGATAAAGAAAGTGCCATGGCCAAACTTGCAGCATCTGAAGCAGCGATGTGGGTGAGTACAGAAGCGGTACAGGTTCACGGTGGTTACGGCTACGTGAAGGAATATCACGTGGAGCGTTTAATGCGCGATGCGAAGATTACTCAGATTTATGAGGGTACTTCAGAAATCCAAAGAATTGTTATCTCTAGAGATCTTATAAAGAATTCCTAAAGGAGTAACAGGAGTTTCTCCAAGGCTATTCCTCGAGAACCTTTCAATAGTACAGAGGCGTCTTGCGGGGCACCTTTTTCTTTCCAGTAGTTAGCCAATTTTTCTGTGGTCGAAAACTGCAGACCAGACCAATTGGTTGCACCAAAGTGCTTTCCCACAAGGAGGGTTTGATCTTCTAGTTTGCGTTCGCGGATGTAATTAACTATCGCTTGATGTTCCGCTCCACTTTCTTCCCCCAATTCGAACATATCACCTAGAACTAGCAATCCATCCTGCTTGTGCCACGCAGCAAAGCTTTCTACGCTCAGCTTCATACTCGTAGGGTTCGCGTTGTAAGCATCCAATAGCACCTTATTTGCTGCCGTCTGTCTCCACTCCATACGGTTCATACTTGGCGCATAGGATTCGATGGCAGATTTAATAGCCTTAGCGTCCACGCCCATATGATGTCCGAGACATGCCGCTGCAACTATGTTCTGTTCATTGAAGGAGCCACTCAATTGACTTTGGATAGAATAGGATTCTTCGCGATGGACAATGTGCACTCCCGCAAATTCTGTAGTACTTGAAGGGCTCCATTGGATGAGGCCTTCGCGTTTACCATAGCCAAACTGATTGATACCTTCGCTTTTCTCTATTTGAATAGGATCGTTGAGGTTTACCATCGCTAGACCATCGGACGAGCCGAGGTAATCGTAGAGTTCACTTTTACCTTTTATAATGCCTTCAACCCCGCCAAAACCTTCTAAGTGTGCTTTGCCATAGTTGGTGATGTAGCCAATTGTAGGTTCACATATGGCTGCGAGCTTAGCAATTTCCTTCTGGTGATTAGCACCCATTTCTATCACAGCCAACTCGCTGTCTCGTGGAATTCGTAACAAGGAAAGTGGTACACCGATGTGGTTGTTCAAGTTTCCCGCTGTTGCAGAGGTCTTGAACGTCGTGTTCAATACGGCTTGAAAAAGCTCTTTATTCGTTGTTTTACCGTTACTCCCGGTGAGACCAACTATAGGAATGCCCAAGTACCTTCTGTAGGCCCTTGCGCAGTTTTGTAGTGCCTCGAGAACGTTATCCACGAGAATCAATCGGTCGTCTTCACCGACCATCTCATCGATAACGGCATATTTAGCGCCAAGTTTTAATGCTTGTAAAGCAAAATCATTGCCATTGAAACGAGCTCCCTTAAGTCCAAAGAATATTGAACCCTCCGGAATACTTCTGGTATCCGTAGTTACGGCAGAAGAGTTTAAAAAGGCTTCGAATAGCGTCATTTCTTTAAGCTTCAAATACAATGACAATTTACATCACAAAAAGCCCCGCAGAAGCGGGGCTTTTAAGTTTTATTAAAGAACAGGAATTACATTCTGTAACGTTTGAATTTTTGTTGCTTCACCTTAACAGGACGCTTGCTCTTGTCGCTTGATTCGTTTTGGAAGCCTACGCGGTCCATGGCACAACGGAAACCGATATCATCAGTTGCTTGGTCTTCTTCTAAGAAGCGACGCGTGCCTGGGCTTAACCAGTATGCGCGATCTTTCCAGCTACCACCCTTGTATACACGAGTAGTGTTTCCAATAAGTGTCTTGTTGCCATAATCGTACATTGGAGCTTCACCTTCTTGTGCTGGGTTAGAATAGTTTTGAGAGCTCTCCTGATCACCGTCGAGGTAATCGCGATAATCTGCTTTTGAATAGTTGCGACGGTTCACGTTCTCTTCAACAGTCACTGAGCGTGTTGGTAACTGACCAGGGAGACGAACGATTACCGTATCGCCGTTGCGTACTTCTTTCTGTGGATCTTGCAATACCTCCAATGAACCGATGTCTTGGTAGTTTTTGTCATAATGCTTGAACTCGTTACCACGGAATGCACGGAAGTCATTTACATCTGTAGAACTTACTGGGCGGTAAACATCCAGTACCCACTCACTGACGTTTCCAGCCATGTCGTAAAGACCAAAGTCGTTTGGAGGGTAGAAGCGAACCTGCATTGTTACATCAGCTTCGTCATTCAACCAACCTGAAGTACCCATATTATCGCCACGACCTCTCTTAAAGTTGCCTAAGATTTGACCACGATCCGATTTATCTGGATTTCGCGTACCATTCCCGTTCCAAGTGTATTTATTTTTATCTATTACGCGGTTGTAAATGCGTTTACCCCCGTCAGCATATGCTGCATATTCCCACTCAGCTTCTGTTGGGAGACGGTACTTTGGAAGTACTACGCCGTCCTCAATTCTCGCAGGACGACCTTCTTTACCGTATACGCTGTTTGGGTTAAGATCTTTTAGACCTTTTCTGTTCTGTTGCACATACTCACCTTGCTTGTAAAGGTATACCTCAGTGTTGAAGTGATCTGCATCCATTTGGTCTGGCATTTCTTTCAAGACACCGTTTTTGATAAGAATAGCTTCATTCACACGATCAGTTCTCCAAGAACAAAAACGTTGCGCCTGCAACCAGCTAACACCAACTACCGGGTAGTAGTTATATGCTGGGTGACGCAGGTAGTTCTCTACAAAGTTGTCGTTGTAGGCTAGTCTGTCTCTCCATACCAAGGTATCTGGTAAAGCGCTCTTGTAAATTTCTGGGTAGTAATCGTAATCGTATACACGACGCAACCAATACAAGTACTCACGGTAGTCTAAGTTGGTCACCTCATTTTCATCCATATAGAATGAACTAACTGTAATACGTCTCGGAGTGTTGTTCCAATCTTTAACGAAATCTTCTTCTACTTGACCCATCATGAAGGTACCACCCTCTACGAAAACCAAACCTGGACCAACTTCTTGACCGCTGTAGCTTAGGTTGGCTTGAAAACCACCATTTTTTTTGTCATTAATTGCCCATCCTGTAGTGTTGGATGAAGGTCCTGCACAGCTCGCTAGAAGCGCTGTAGAAAAAATTGCAATTGAGAATTGAATGAACTTATTCATGTAATTGAGATTGTTGCTGTTTAGAATTTAGGACACTTCAGTGCTTTAAGTTTACTTGCTCTCACACGGCATGGGAATTTGTAACCCAAACTTATCTCGTGTGCTCCACCCAAAGTATTAGTTAGGTCACTGATAGTATAATCATAGCTGTATCCAAATGTCCAGGGAAGATCTGGAGGTGTAATCCCCATGATGAAAATTACAGCATCCGGATTGAAGCTACCTTGTCTTAGCGCCAGACCACCTGCAAGCGGTCCTCTGGCAAAACTTACTCCCGCCGTCAACTGTGATGCTGAGCCCTGTGTTTGGTATACCACATTAGGAACGATGTAGGATTGAAGACTATTGTGCAGGCGTTTTCTTCCCAAAGGAATATTTGCACCAGCATGCGCTGTAAATTTAATGGGCAACCTGCTTTGGCTCAAAAAGGCCTCGTTTGGTTCTGTGAGGTGATGACCAACAACACCGATGTACCACTTGTCTGTGAAGCCGAGCATACCAAAACTCAGATCCAAATGGTTGTTGAAGTTGTTCCCCGGTGCAACTTCGCTGGTTGGTAATACGAAGCCGTAAAACGGATCAATCATATCTGGAAAAGTAAACTGTCCCCAATCAAGACTTCTTTGACGGAAGGTAGCCTGGAAACCACTCAATAAGGTAAAGTTTCTATTTACTTCTAGATGGTAGCTGTACACTGCGCTGACCTCGGTAAGGTTGAGTGCGCCATTACCTGCATCATCACGAAGTGCCATCAATGCTACACCACCGTTTAATTTATCCACGTACTGGTCGTAGGAGGCAGAATACGATTGGTACACGCCGAGTTCAGGGTACTGATTTCTGTAGTTCGTATGAACTGTAGGACATCTATCTAGTCCAGCAAAGGCAGGATTTAGGTAGATTGGATTCGCGTAATACTGGCTAAAGTGAGCATCCTGAGCAAAGGCTACAGAGCTTATTATTAGTGCCGTAACAGCGAAAATTATGCGTTGTTTCAATGCGTTCATTGAGTTAGCTATGTTTTCAAGAGACAAGTATAAGCAAAAAAAGTACGATTTTCACCCTACTATCGTTTGTTGTTAAACGCTTTTTGCATAGCTTTTGTTATGTCTTGGAGTAAGTTTGTACACGTGAAGAAAAACATCTTAGCACTTATTAGTTTCTTGTGCGCCTCCCAACTTGTTGGCCAGGTAAACTTTGAACAGGGAGAATATGTTCAATTTAAAACAGCCAAACCCGGTATCCATATGCTTTCAGGTGATGAACTTATTGACCGCGGTATTTTGTCCATAGGAGATGCATTAGATCGCCTAATTATCGAGGCTAGGACTGAATCGGTCCTCTCTCACTTAAACGATACATCTAGGTCTTTTAATGATCCTATTCACTATTACATCTCCGATGGCGATGGTCTGTTAGATGAACAATCTAAAGTGTATTTCTATATGAACGGACCTTTCGGTATTCAATGGGATGCAGCGAACCAGCGCTATGAGTACACAGCACATCCATATTCGAATTACGAGCATTTTATAGTTGGCGCTGCTTCGACATCTCAGCCCTACGAGATGGACGAGCGAAGTGCAGAACTTATAGGTGGCTCGACTAGAACACTGAGGACCTCGAACCAATTTTACCATAGAGATACGGCAATCTATAATCTAGTAGGAACGGGGCGCCGCTGGTTTGGTGAACTGTTCGATTTCACCACTACTCAAGTATTTGATTTGCCACTGACACCGCTCAATACAATGGCAATGGACGTAGATATTTCCGCAGTTGCGCGTTCCTCGTCCTCTTCTACAAGTTTATCTGTTCAGAACGGAAGTAGTGTCTCTTTTCAAGCTGTTGCTACAAGTTCAGTCTCGAATTATGTAATTGAAAGGGGATTAACAACGACTATACCCGCATCGAATAAAGTAATTCTAACCTATGACAAGTCCAGTGACAATAGTGCTGCTTTATGGCTTGATAAATTGAAAGTCAATTATCTTACGGACAATGAAATTTTTCCGAATTCCATTTATCAGAAACGCTTTCAAAATTATCCGCGTCATCAAGATTCTATATCCACAATAGAACTCAAGGGATCTAACCTTTTAGTTTTCGACATCACCAATAACGCACAACCCATATTCATAAACCCAAACGTAAGTGGGAATTCTGTCAGTTTCGAGGTGGGTGAAGATGGTTTTAAAGAACTCACAGCGACACCTCTTGATATGGCTTTTAAGCCCATCTATGTTCGTACAGGCAAGCTGACTTTTCTTGACGAATTGACCGGTGTAAATGCACTTATTATAGCACCAGACTCACTGTTGGTCGAAGCGCAACGATTGGCGGAAATTCAACAAACTGTTGGAACGAATTCTAGAGCCCTTGCGCTCGAAGAAATTTATGCGTTAGTGAATGCTGGAACTCCGGATATAGCTGCCATTCGTCAGTTTTTAGTCGAGCTGAATCAGCGCAATAATGATGGTCTTCAATACCTAACATTATTTGGTGATGCTTCGTACGATTACAAAGGTACTTTATCGGGAAGTTCTAATCTCATCCCTACGTTTGAGAGTTACGGAAGCTTCTCATTGTATACGAGTTACATCACCGATGATTACTATGGATACTTAGAACACGGTGAATCGCTGAATTGGTATGTGGACGATATAGATCTCGGGATTGGTAGACTCCCGGTTAATACCATCATTGAAGCTTCAGCATCTGTGGACAAAATCGAGAGATACCTCACTGGTGACGGACGCTACGGTCCTTGGCGTGGCGATGTTGTATTGGTCGCGGATGATGTAGACCATGCATGGGAGCGTGAATTTGCGGTTGTTCAAGATGCTTTAGCGAAACGATTAGATACAACGCGTCCTGAAATGAACATCATCAAGATTTATTCGGATGCATACCTACAAGAATCAAAACCTGGTTCTCAGCGCTACCCGACGGCCCGCGAGGCGTTGTTCAGGAGCGTAGAAAATGGTGCACTTATGGTAAGTTACATAGGCCACGGTGGTGAGGTAGGTTGGGCGACCGAGCGAATCTTGCAGCTCGAGGACATTAACGGTTGGACAAACGAGACGAAACTACCAGTTTTCACAACCATTACATGTGAATTTGCAAGGTTCGACGATCCCAACAGAGTAAGCGCTGGAGAACAATTGTTCTTGAATCCATACGGTGGGGCGATTGGGTTGTATTCTACTACTAGAAGTGTATTTGCAACGAACAGTACCTATGATTTGAATCGACTCCTAAATCAAAATATGGTGGGACTTGATGTGTCTCGCCTCGGTGATGTGCTCCGCGAAACGAAAAACAATAATATCAGCGGTGACAAGATCAAGTTCTCTTTGATTGGCGATCCAACTATCCCACTTTCAAAGCCTAAACATGCCGTTATTCTGGATACGATTAATAATGTAGCCTGGGATACATTCGAGGACACCCTTACTGCCCTTTCTTGGGTGGAAATAAAGGGACACATTGGTTCGACTTCCGACATAAATGCTCAGTTCAATGGCCGCATATGGCTGACCTTCTTCGATAAGGCCCAGTCTGTTCAAACGCGAAGAAATGATGCCAGCGGTTCGATATTTAATTTCAAAACACAAAATAATGCCATCTTCCGTGGCGAAGCTTCGGTCGTGAATGGTGAATTCATTGTGCAGTTCAGAATTCCGTTGGATATCAACCTGAGTGTTGGGACTCCTAAAGTTATTTCCTATGCAGCAAGTACCAATGAAGATGCTTGGGGTGGGCAGAATGACCTGTTAATTGGTGGCGTTTTTGATGGAGTAATTACGGATACAGAGGGCCCAAAGGTTCGTTTGTTCATAAACGATACAACGTTCACAAGCGGTGGCATCAGTGATTCAAATCCGTTGGCCATTGGATTGATGCAGGACGAAAGTGGTATTAATGCAGTCGGTCTAGGTATCGGCCATAACGTGATGTTAGAATTGGACGGACAACCTATTAATGCGAATACCGCCTATCAAGCGAATATAGATGATTTCACCAGAGGAAGTGTAAAATATCAGTACTACGATTTAACCCCCGGAGAACACCAGTTGTCACTGAGAGCATGGGATGTGTTGAACCAGTGGGGTTACGATGAAATCACCTTCACTGTCATCGATGCGGCAGAGCCAATTTTGAATCAGCTTGAAATCTTTCCCAATCCATTCATGAGTGAACTAAATTTCAACCTCGAGCACAATCAAAAAGGACAGGAGGGAGAACTTCGCCTAACATTGGTTGATAATCAAGGAAAAATAGTTTGGGAATGGAATGAAAATTTAGCACTTCAAGCCAATACTTCGGACCTTCCAACATTCTATGTGTCAGATGTTCCGAGCGGAAAATTGGTCCCAGGATTTTACTATGCAAGAGTAGTTTGGACGCGAAGTGTTGACGGAAAATCTGCCAGAATACAAGAAAAGCTCATTTATATACGTTAAACTTGCGCTGCTACACGCACATAACTATGAAAAAACAAATCCTCTTTCTACTTCTTTTTGCTTTTGCGACAAAAGGATACGCGCAAGACGATCTTAAATACAACGTAGTAACTACTTCGGTTCCTATTCTATTGGTTAGTCCAGATTCCCGCGCCGGTGCAATGGGTGATGTTGGTGTAGCTTCTACTCCAGACGGTAACTCAAGTGCATGGAATCCAGCAAAATTGGCCTTCCTAGAAGATAAAGAAGCAAACATAGCATTGTCATATACGCCGTGGATGTCACGTCTTGTTCCAGATATTGACCTCGCTTATTTAAATTATTCAAAGGCGCTGAGCGATCGTCAGGGGATTGCAGCCTCCCTGAGATATTTTTCTTTGGGCGAAATCAATTTCACCGACGACCGAGGCAACAGCTTGGGAACCTTCAATCCTTACGAGTTTTACTTTGATGTAGCCTACGGTTTAAAATTAAGCGACCATTGGAGTGCTGGAACTGCATTGCGTTGGATTTATTCAGATATAGCACAGGGCCAAGTTGTTCAAGGGCTGCAAACGAAACCTGGTCAAAGTGGTGCCGCTGACCTTGGTTTTTACTATCAAGGTGACTTCACGAATATTAGTGGCGGTCGTCGTCAAGCATTTTCAGCGGGTCTTACCATTAGTAATTTAGGTGCGAAGATTGCCTATTCAGAAAGTGGTAATTCAGATTTCTTGCCCACCAACTTTAAAATTGGTGGTGGTTATCACCTGGAGATTGACGATTACAACAGGGTTTCTGTATACCTAGATATTAACAGGCTACTTGTTCCAACTCCGCCGCAATTAGGTATTGATGGTGAAATCATCGCCGGTGTAGATACGGACGATATGACTCCGCTTATTGGAGCTGCACAAAGTTTTAACCCGAGCGCAAAACCGGGCGGTTTTTCCGAGATGTTGCAGGAAAATATTTACAACTTCGGTCTGGAGTATCGTTACAATAACTTCTTGTTCGCCAGAGGAGGCTATTTAAATGAGCACAAGCTCAAAGGAAATCGTCAGTATGTGACTCTTGGTTTTGGGTTGGTCTACAATGTATTCAGTATTGACATGGCTTACCTTATTCCTGCTAGTCCTACGACGCGTTCACCTTTGGAGAACACTCTTCGTTTTTCGATGGCCTTCAACATTGACGGCTTCTTATCACAGTAAACTTATCACAGCTTTTTCAGTTAGATAAAACTAAAATCGCTTTCTCTTTTGCTAGGTG
>CAJWZE010000047.1 GCA_913049845.1 uncultured Cryomorphaceae bacterium | reverse complement strand
ATTCACCTTCTTATCTTTTACTAGGACGCTATTCGACCTTGGGCATCGCTTCTACCTTAGGGATTCCTTTAGGTACTACAGCCATTCCAAATTATGCAGATGGGGCCTTTAGAGTGACCTTCCCGCTGAAAGACGGATCTAAATTTAGCCTCTGGGGTATGGGAGGCACCTCCAACCTTGTTATTGACATTTCCGGAACCGACGGCGACCCTGTAACTGGTGATTTTGAGGGTATCGGAACGGTAGATCGTGACCAATTCTTTGATACACATATGGGTGTTGTGGGCGCAACACACCTAAAGCGTTTAGACAGAACAAGCTACATCAAAAGTGGTGTAGCGGTTTCTGGTTCGGCCATTCACGCCCTGAACACCAAGGTGTTTCGGGGTATCGATACTGCGGCAGCCGACGAGTTTTATTACCGCGTAGATTCTGCACCAAAAATCTTGAACTACTGGTACTACGAAACAAAGATTCACGGATACAGCCACTACACGAAGAAGGTTGATGCACGTCAAAGTTTTAAGGCAGGTATCAATGTAGATTATGTGATGGTTGATTATTTAGATTCTACGAGAATTGTGAACGGATTAACTGGTGAAATTTCGCCTTGGGAATTCCCTTGGGGTAAGAACAACGGTAGCTTCTCTTCTGACGGTTATGCTGTTATGCAACCGTTCGTTAGCTACAAGAATAGACTAACGGACAAGCTTACAATGACCGCCGGTTTGACGGCACTGTACTCCAACATTAATGACAACACTTTGAGTCCTGTAGAACCGCGTCTTGGATTTAATTACGATGTAGATAAGCACAATAAGTTTTTTACCGGTGCTGGTTACCACAGTCAGATGCAAAGCTCTTATCTTTATTATTACAGAGGTTCTCAAGCTACGCCTCAGGCTATTAATGATGGGCTATATGGAACTGAATACAACAAGGGTATGGGTCTAACCAAGAGTGCACAACTCGTTGCAGGTTGGGAGTACAATTTTGATTATCCAATACGCATCAAACTAGAGACCTATTACCAATATTTGTGGGATGTTCCAGTTGAAATGGAGCCTTCTTACTTTTCTTTAGTAAATGGTGGTAGTGGTTTTGGTCGCCTTTGGGCAGAGCCGCTTGAAAACGAAGGTGTGGGTCGTAACTACGGTTTAGAATTTACCGCTGAGCACTACTACCGCAATGGCTTCTATAGCTTGTTTACGGGATCTTTATTTGATGCAAAGTACAAGGGTTCTAAAAATGTCGCTGCAGCCAATACAGGGACTTCAGACGACATTTGGGTTAATACAACATTCAACGGTCGCTATGCGTTCAACTTCATCATTGCGAAGAATTACCAGGTTGGTAAATATGGTATTTTCAATTTGGGAACTAAGGTGAGTTCTATCGGTGGACGTTGGTTTGGTGATATTGATCAGGACGCTTCAGCTCAAGCTTCTGAGATTGAATTTATCGATGATTTTACATTTAATTCAAAACAATACCGTCCTTACTTCCGTCTAGATTTCAAGATTGGTTACAAGTGGAATTTCTTGAACCTTGCTCATGAGTTCGCTTTGGATATTTCGAACATTACGAACAACAAGAACATCTTGACATTAACCTACCTGCCGGAGACTGGAGAGGTAGCCGAAAATTATCAGTTGGGATTGTTCCCTGTGTTCTATTATAAGATTGACTTCTAATCGTACGACAGTAATAAAAAAGCCCGACGCATAGCGCCGGGCTTTTTCGTACTATTTGCGGTAAAATCTGTGGATTACATCATCAATTTCAATGGAGTAGAAACCGTAATGCGAGGCATATGTAGCTTCAGGATTTTGGGACAATTCAATGTCTTGATTGGTATAGGTGCCTTCGTATTCTATGACTCCAGTTTTATTATATTTGATTCCTTCAAAGCTGTGTGGTCCAATCTTATTGATATGGAACCAAGCACCTTCACCCAGTCCACCCAGCCATTTTGCCATTTGTGGTAATGAGGAGGGACGTGGTGGTTCTTCAATCTCGCCGTGGATAGAATCGTCAGGACGTGTATCTGTATACTTTGTGAATGAGCTTTCTAAGAGTCCTGAAGTAAGGTCGGCAATGCTATGTCGACGCGATTTCTGCATAAACTGTAAGGTGCCTCCTTCAAAACTGTAAATACTGTCTTCGGTGCTCGCAGCTACAACATTGTAAAGTGGCGTTGGTCGCACTGTTAAAGGATACTTCAGCTTACTTCCTACGGTGCCATCCTCATTGGCCGCTTTCATAGCCTCGGTAACGTACCTTGCACAGTTTGAAGCACTTTTATCGAGACCGTTGTACGGGAAATAGCCACGCATCACCATTTCGTCCGCATATGCCTTGGCTTTTGCGAAGTTGATTGTCTTGCTTACTGAGAAGACCATAGGACCCGCACCGTGCGTGTATTTGGACTTTGCATCCAATTCCTGAGCGATATCTTCAACATTCGTTAAATTTTTGTCCTCATCAAATGTGGCTCTCGTCTCTAGAATTAAAGAAGGATCAGTATACTTGCTTCTCGCTCTTCCGTATCCACGTGGAGTTACGTATCGGCCAAAATCATAATACAAAACCTCTTGTGTCTGTGGATTAATAAGACAGATAGCCGCATGACCAACGCGCATATTCAGGTTTTTGATAATACCTGCTTTACGTAGGAGAATAAGAATACTTTCGTCTCCTCGTGCCGTACATTGCGGCCAAGCGATGACTATAGCTGTGTCTAGGTATAACATAGTTGTGTTTGCGATAGCGTATCAAAAATACATATAAAGAATAATGTCAGGGATATCTTAAGAAACCAATTTGATTATCTCTTCATAGTTTTTTACACAATATGTTGCACCACAAGTCCTTCAGTCTTCACCGGTTTTGCAAGTTGAAGTGGCATTACGGCAATATGAAAATGGTGAATTCGTCGATATGTAGTTGGTCGGAAGGCAGCCTTGTAAAGGTCCGCAAGGAGTATGCCCCTTGCTGAATCTCTTGACCTAAAGCTATAGGGTCCCAACATAATGTCGAAGGCCCACGGAATAGTTCGTTGCCCCAGCGGTCATAGATTGCGTATTCGGTTCTTGTTGGAAGAGAACTGCTCAAGCAATAGGCATCATTAACGCCGTCACCATTTGGAGAGAATGCTGTGGGAACATACATCAGTAAGTTGTCCAGACAATCTACTTCGAGTACCCGCTGTATTGTATCTAGATTACCACAGCTGTCTATAGCCACTAGCGTTAACTCATGTAATCCGGCAAATGAGAACAGTGTGTCTAAAACAGGTTCTGTATAGGTTTGTTGTCCAAGGGATAATGATATGAATTGCGTATAACCAGTGGCTTTTAGTGAGTAGTTAGGACAGCCGAAGCCCTCATCGATGTATGGTTCTGCGATCACTCGAAAGTGGAAAGTGTCCTCCTTTTCACAACCATTGATATCGGTACTCAGGTAGGGATAGATGGCAGTGGAGTCGAATTTAAGAGTTGTCGCAAATGTATCAAGAGTGGTCCAGTGTATGGAGACGAGGTTCGGGTCATTGAAATCGATGGTAAGCGAATCACAATAGGCGGTATCACTAGTAATCGGCGTATATAATGAGCTATTTACTAGGTATATGCTGTCGTGGAACTGACAATCGCCTAAATCGACCGTAACCCAAGTCCAACCTGGATCATAAGCTGTGGTACTTGATGTGGTATCTCCTGTAGACCATAGGTAAGAGAGGTCGGGACTCGCGCCATCCACCTCGAGAACAACGGGCTGTCCTGCACATACACTCGCTGAATCTGCTTGAATGGGGTCATAGGTCGACCCGAAATAGTTGAAGTCAAAGTAAATAGAATCTCTATACCCACGTCCGTCCTCTACAATGACCTTAATTTTTACAGGGCCGTTGTACGCAGGGTCAATTAGGGCGTGCATCACGGTATCCGCAGCATTTGAATCAACCACAGAGCCTATACCTTGAAGAATGGTCGCGCTAAGAACATTGATACTGTCTACACAGCTAAGGTAACGGAAGAACAGTGGAATAGGGGTCTCGCAAAGTGCACCTAAAAGGACGTCTTCAACAGGTAGGGCGGAGAATGGATCAAGCAGTTTAAAATCATCGTCAAAGCCGCTGATATATCCATAAAGGCCAGTGTTTGCGTCGCCTGCTAATACGCCCAGATGAAAAGGTGTAAGGCAGTCTAAAGTGAAGCTGTTCGTTAAACTATTCGACGCAATATACACTCCCGTCCAGTTAGGGTCATAAGTACTCTGCTGGAAGGTGATTCCCGTGTACGATTGTATGGCTGAACCGTTGTAATTCAAGGTTGGAACAGCAGAAGTGGGTATGGTAATTAAGGCTGAGGTCGACAACCCAGAAGCCCTGTTATAAACAATACGGGTAGAGCCTGTGCAGTCCACGTGAGGAAGCTGTGCCATACCTTGCTCGGGTACGCTGTTGATTGCTCCTGTGGTGACTTGGAACAAGTAAATTGGACGATCGGCCGTGACGATAAATGGTTTACCTGGAGCTGAAGCATTTCCTGCCATCGAATAGGTACCGACATCGCCGACATCGCCGTTAGTCATAACGGCATTGCCATCCACAGTGATATTCGTACTATCTTCAGTTGCGATGTACATGAAGTAATCTTGTGGGGCGTTCCCGCGTCCGCGAAGAACTACATGTTCTAGGCCGAGATGTTCCACGGGGGTAACTTGGTCAATACCAGCATCGGCATTGTTGGCGTTAGTGGCATTCAAGTGATTGCCGCCAGAGGTTACCGCAATGGGTTTGTTAGAAGTTACTCGAGTGCCAAGCAACTGATTGTTGTCTAGCATGCTGCTTACCCAGCTCTGTCCAGCATTTAACGTGAAGATGACACTGTCTCTGCCATTGTCGAAAAAATTACCAGAACGTGCCTTTATTCGAACATCTGTGCTGTCTTCAAGCGCGACTACGCTGACATAGTGAAGTCCATAGTAGTTCGTAAAGCTCCCTGAAACTGTGGTTTGAATGAGTGTTTGTGAGGCCAGATAAAAATCTTGTCCAATCCCATTGGTTCCTTTACCAGTAACAATTTCCTGGTTGTATTGGTGGCGGATACGCTGTGTTACCATAATGGGCTGAGTGGCTTCCACGAACAAAGCATCCTTGTAGCGCTTTTGATTGGTCCACGTGAGGTTGCGTGCGCCAAAGGTGCTCTGTATGATATTTTGAACAGCGCTCAAAGTTACGGTAGTCAGGTTACCTTGAGTTACTGTTAGGGTGTTGGAATAACTCGTATCGCTATTGTATATCCAAACCGTCGAGGTTGGGGTACTAGTGCTTATCTGTAAATCAATTATATGCTGACCTCCTTGCCATTCTAAAAGGGGAGGAAAGGCAAAGTAGGTATCGCTTTGAGCGAAGCCGAATTGACCACAAAGCATGCTCAATCCTAAAAGTAGGTATCTATGTATTCGAGTAATTCTCATTAATGAATGACATGTATTGCTCCCGCTTTCGTGTAAGGACCGCAGATTGTTTCCGTTTTAATGGTGTAATAGTAAACCCCTGGAGCAACATCTGTATTGTTCAACCTACCATCCCATGCCTTACTAATCGTATTGGCCTCATACACTTTAATTCCCCATCTATTGTAAATAGTTAGATCGAATAAATCTAAATAATCGTCGCTAAGGATTCTAAGTCTATCGTTGACTTGGTCGTTATTTGGTGTAATGAAGTTTGGAACCGTAATAGGGTCGTAATTCTTCCCTATGTGTTCAAACCTGAATTCAATACTTTCCTCACCTCCAGCTCCGTCTCTTACGGACACGGTAACGACTATATTTCCGTCATAGCCCTCCTCAGGAACTACCCAAAGAACCGAGTCTAGTTGATTCTCATCAATCAGTATTCCTTGTCCTTCAAGAAGCTCAGTTGAGATTACTGTAATACTGTCTGAGCAAGAATTAAATCCAAAGATTAGCGGTATTGTATCGGCACACTGCTTAGGCAGCTCAATGATTTCAGTCGAAGAAGGGTCTCTCGGATCGTATAGCTCAAATTTATCGTCAAAACCGCTTATGTATCCGTACAGTCCAGTGGAGGTGCCTTGCCCTGCAATAATTCCCACATGGAATGGGGTAGGACACTCTAAGGTGAAGTTGTTGGTCAATGTTGTGGAGTTTATAAAAACTCCCGACCAACTCGCGTCATAAAAGCTCTGCTGTACCGTTACGTTTGGATTTGAACTTACTGAAAGACCATTATATTCTAATGAAGCAACGGCATTACTCAATATTGTCACCATAGCTGCAGTGGCGAGACCAGGGGCTCTATTGTATCGGATAAAATTTGATCCGGTACAATTCACTTGTGGAATCTGTGCCATCCCCATTTCAGGTTCGTTTCCCACAGTACCTGTAGTAGCTTGGTAAACGTAGATAGGATTGTTGCTTTCAACTACAAAAGGGCGACCCGGCTGGCTGGCTAAACCCACCATACTGTGCGTGATAGATTCACCAGCATTTGCATTAGATAAAATGCTTACACCATCAACAGTGATAGTAGTTCCATCCTCGGTGGCAATGCACATGATATAATCGTTGGGATGATACGCCAATCCTCTCAGCACTACATGTTTATTTCCTAGAAGTTCCACTGGAGTTACTTGATCTAATCCTGCATCGCCGTGATTCGCTGAAGCATTTTTTAGATGATTACCGCCCGCTGTAACTGCTATGGGTTTTGTAGAAGTAATCCGTGTACCAAGCAACTGCTGGTCGTCTTCCATCGTGCTAACCCAACTTTGGCCAGCATTCAACGTGAATAATACGCTATCAGCTCCAGTGGTAAAGACATTACCGTCCGCTGCTTTGAACTTAATCTCTGTATTGTCCTCCGTAGCGACAACACTTATGTAATGCATACCGTGATATCCAAAGAATGTACCGCTGACAGTATTAGTAATTAACGTTTGACTAGCAACGTAAAATTCTTTTCCAAGTGCATTTCTACCTTTTGCTGTGATGATCTCCTGGTTAAATGGCTCCACAATCTGTTCAGTCACAGTAATAGGCGCCGTAGATTCAATGAATAATGCGTCTCTGTACCTTTTTGAGTTGGGCCAATTCAGCTCTCTCGCTCCATAGGTGCTTAACAGACCTACAACAGGATTGATAAAACTCAATGTTGCGACATTCCCGGACGTCACAGTTATATTCTGAGAAAAAGAAGCGTCGCTGTTGTACACCCACACTTGAGCGCTAGGTTCAGTGGTAGAAAAATTCAAATTGATATCATGATCACCGCCTTCCCACTCGAGGAGTGGAGGTAGAACAAAGAACGTATCGCTCTGACCTTGAGCCAACAAGGAGCAGAATAATAGTATCGAAGCAGCGGTAATTCTCACAGTTCCAAATATAGCGTAAGATGTACACTAATAAAGGGTTCCCGTTAGTTTGTCTAGTAATTGTCCGATTCCTATTTTCGTAGTGTCTAGAGAGGTGCCTGAGTGGTTGAAAGGGCCCGCCTGGAAAGCTGGTATAGGTGCAAGCCTATCGAGGGTTCGAATCCCTTCCTCTCTGCGAAAAAGTATGCCCCGGTCACAGCTAGTGGTCGGGGCATTTATTTGTTAACACTAGAAAGTTGCAGATCTATCGCCAATCCCAAGATCCAGCTTCTTGCGGTAAATGTTTAGTATTCGGCTAGACGCGCAGTAAAAATATGACGCGTATTTGAAATGTTTTGAATACCCACTTGAAGGGTTAAGGATAGAACTTATTGGTTAGTTCACAGGGTTCTGAAAAGATGGTCAAAATTTCAAATGGCGTATGGTATTGCCGTTATTGATGAGTTGTTCAAGGCTCTTAATGCCAAGCTGTACATGACTTTCGTCGAACTTCCTGGAATTCACCTTATCCTTTTCCATAGTTTTAACTCCCTCCGGAATCATAGGTGAATCTGTCACTAGCAGAAGTGCTCCTGTTGGGATGTGATTGTGAAATCCTACGATGAAGAGGGTAGCGGTTTCCATGTCAATGGCATAGGCGCGAATAGCTAATAAGTACTCTTTGAACTCGTCGTCAAACTCCCATACCCTTCGATTCGTGGTATATACGGTACCCGTCCAATAATTGATGTTATTATCTCGAATGGTTGTCGATACTGCCTTTTGCAAAGCAAATGAAGGCATTGCAGGCACCTCAGGTGGGAAATAATCGTCCGATGTACCCTCGCCTCGAATGGCACCGATCGGTAAAATGAAATCACCAATAGAATTACGTTTTTTCAAACCGCCGCATTTACCTAAAAATAGCACCGCATGCGGTGCTATGGCAGACAGAAGGTCCATGATTGTGGCAGCGTTAGGTGAACCCATACCAAAGTTAATTATGGTTATTCCGTTGTGCGTAGCACTGCTCATACTTTTATCTGTGCCTTTAACTTCAGTATCTGTAAACTGCGCAAATAGGTCTACATAATGCTGAAAATTGGTCAGTAAAATATAATTTCCAAAATCTTTTAATGCTACACCGGTATAACGTACGAGCCAATTATCGACTATTTCTTTTTTGGTTTTCATAGGTTACCAGGTAATGTGAAACTAAAAGGAAGTAAATCTTGGACGCCACTAAATTCTAGCGCGTCTGACGTTCTATTCATAAGGAACAGTTGATAGGGCTCCTCCTGTCTTAATTCTGTTTCATGAAGCACTTGTCTGCATGAACCACAGGGCGCTGCTGGAGCACGTTGTTTCTCCCCGGTCATAATATAAATAGCTTTGATGCGCTCTTTCGGATAGGCTGCTTTAGCGGCGAGTACTGCGACGCGTTCCCCACACAATCCGTCAGGAAATGCTGCGTTTTCTTGATTAGTTCCAACTACAGTGTCACCATTTTCTAATAAAACGACACTGGATACGGGATAATTTGAATAGGGGGCGTAAGCCGAATCCAAGAGTGCTTCGAGTTTTTCTTCTATGACTTTTGGAACAATCGCTAATGACCTCCAATCTTCATGAATCCTGTAGCGAATGGTTTTCTCTTGTTTCATGCGATGGTTCTTGGTGCAATCAAGATACCTTTTTTAATTCAACTAAAGCGACTCATAAATGAGACATCTTTGTTGAAACCGGCTTTTTTACGGCTCTACTCTCGCCGTATTATGCAGAATTCGAAATGTTGATCTGACCGCACCACTTTCCCTTACAGCTACTTTTCGGAATGTCTTTAGGTTTTCTCTTCATTATCGTTCCAGTCGCCTTGTCCATATTTATTTTGGAGTTATATTTCTTGCGTAAGACAGGCTATAAATTCACTTGGAATCAAACATTACTTAACCTATCACTGGGTTTCTTCGATCGACTTATGGGACTTTATCTTACAGAACGAAGTCTCATTCTTATCGAGCAAGTAGCGAGCTGGAGGCTATTTCCAGGAATAGAGAAATCAATATTTGCATTCTTGTTGGCCTTTATTGGTGTCGATTTTATATGGTACGTTTTCCACCGATTAGGACATCGAGTTTCACTTATGTGGGGCATACATTTGGTTCATCATCAAAGTGATGAATACAACCTAAGTGTGAATTTTGCGCTTAGCCCTGTGGGATTTATGATACGGAGTATAATGTACTCATCGCTTGTTTTCATTGGCTTTCCTTTAGAATACGTTATAGTGAGCGGCTACATAAATGCATTCTATCAATACTATCTTCATACCGAGTTTATTTCCAAGATACCGTGGTTAGAGTATTTATTCGTGATGCCTGACCACCATAAAGTGCATCATGCTTCCAACGAGAATTATCTTGATAAAAATTATGGAGGTGTATTTATCTTTTGGGACAAAATTTTTGGTTCGTTTGTAGCGTACGATGAGAAGCCCAACTACGGTTTGACTTCTGAATTACCCCAAAGAGACTTTATCAACATCCAATTGTTCTTTTTCAAAAAACTATACTCTAATTTTCGTCTTTACGGCATAATAAGGGGATTTCAGTTACTTTGGCTGGGCCCCGAACATCAAGATAGCGATGTACCCGAAGTATTTCCCATAGCTGCAAAACCTACTGCTAGCAAGGCGGTAATGGGTGTTTTACTCTACTTGATAACGTATCGTTTTCTAACCACGACGAACGATTGGCTTTCGATGTTTTTCGCAGTTATGCTCAATTTCGTGGCTATCATTCTTGTTAACGGTCTCAGCCTTTACAAATCTATACGTCAAGCGTCTTAGTTCAGGCAAAAAAAGGGCGCCACGAACGGGGCGCCCTTTTTATATGCTGTTACTTGTGTTTACTCAAAACTGTAGGTGCTGCCGTAGCGCAACATCTGCCCAAGGAAATCCATAGGGTAGGAGACTTTCACATCAATGATGGAATCGCCCTCCATAACCGGCTCCATTTCAGGATTTATAAATCCACTATACGGAGCTAAATCTAAAGGCTCAGAGCGACGTAACACCTCTGCGTGAAGCTCTTGATCCACTTTCACGCCGTAGGTTTCTACTAGAATTCTACCGGCCTCAAAATCACCCTCGCTCTTGATGCGCTGGATCTCACGAAGCAACTCTCCAAAGTACCCTCGGAGCTTATCATAATCATTCACCACAAAGTAGGTCTTGCCGTCAATGACTTTACACTCTATAACGTTTTCCTCTTGTCCGCGCTCGTATGCCCAAGAAGCTACCAATTGACGGTTGCGCATGTGGTCTTCTTCGATATCGTCTCCTGGCAAAATGCGGCGCAATTGCAGCATCATACCGTTTGAGATGTAGTTGTCAAATTCCGCGTATCCAGCTTCTTTATTTTCCATCAGACCAATCTCTTGCATCTTGTCATCCAAGATGAAGTACAATGCCACGAGGTCGGCACGAGCCTCTTCTAGTGTTGAACTGTAGTTCTTTAAAGTTTCTTTTGGTGTACCCACTCCAGGATTGATTTTACCAGACGCATGACCCACCACCTCGTGAAGGGCAGTGTGCATCTTAGAGCCTAGTTCGCCGTATTTCTCGGTGCGATCGTTATGCATCTTGGAAAAGCCAAATTCTTCGGCCATACCCTTACCGGCACTTGCATGGTAAGCATCTTCAATATTTCCAAGAGATACAGATTTAGAACCGT
>CAJWZE010000046.1 GCA_913049845.1 uncultured Cryomorphaceae bacterium | reverse complement strand
CTGCCATAAACTGCATCTCAATGGTGACTTCACCTTCTCCTTTGCATGTGTCACAGCGTCCACCGTCCGTATTAAAACTGAAGTGTTTTGCCTTGTAACCGCGTACCTTCGAAAGCTCGTTGGACGCATACAGGTTACGGATATCGTCGTATGCTTTAAGGTAGGTTACAGGATTGGAACGTGATGATTTCCCTATAGGATTTTGGTCTACCATTTCAACGTGTGCAATCTTATTTAGGTCTCCGGTGAGCGCCTTGTGTAAACCTGGGCGTTCACCTACATGCTCTAAATACTTTTTTAATGCTGGGTATAGAATCTTCTTAATAAGAGTACTCTTTCCCGAACCACTAACTCCAGCAACTACGGAAAACACTTCTAGCGGTATATCTATATCAAAGCCTTTGAGGTTGTGCTGCCTTGCCCCTTCTAAACGAATGTAGCCAGAAGCCTTGCGTAACTCTCCGGGCTGAGGAATTTCCATTCTCCCACTCAAATAGCCAGCCGTTAAGCTGCTTTCATGCGCTAAAACAGAATCTGGTAGACCTGCAGCAACAATCTCACCACCAAGATTCCCTGCAGCTGGGCCTATATCAATTAGGTAATCAGCGGCATGCATAAAAGCCTCCTCGTGTTCAACGACGACCACTGTATTTCCCTTATCCCTTAGGGCTTGAATGACTTGGATAAGTTGCTCTGCATCAAACGGGTGTAGACCAATCGAAGGTTCGTCTAGTATATATAATGAGCCTACTAAGGCAGAGCCGATAGACGTAGCAAGATGAATGCGCTGACTCTCACCACCACTAAGCGTGTTACTCGTTCTGTTTAAGGTCAAATAAGAGAGACCCACATTCATCAGAAAATCAATCCTCGTAGTAATCTCGGTTAAAAGACGCTTTGCGATTTCTTCTTCACGCTCATCTAAGCTCAGGTTTTTGAAGAAATCGGCCAATTTATTCAGCGGTAACTCGACAAGTTCGTGTAGAGCAACACCGCCAATTTTTACATATCCGGCCTCGGGTTTTAGTCGCTTTCCTTTACACGTATTGCATTTAGTGCGCCCACGGTAGCGGCTAAGCATTACTCGGAACTGGATTTTATACTTCTTACTTTCTAGATGTTTGAAGAACGCATTGATCCCTTTGAATCCCTTGCCGCCTTGCCAAAGCACTTCTCTTTCTTGTTCATTTAGATCCATGTATGGACGGTGCACAGGAAATCCTATTTCACTTGCAGCGATAATGAACTTATTTCTCCATTTACCCATGGTTTCTCCTTTCCATGGGGCCACCGCTCCTTCATAAATACTCAGTGTCTGGTTGGGTATAACCAGGTCTTCGTCCACACCCATAATGTTGCCGAATCCTTCACAGTTAGGGCAAGCACCTAAAGGGTTGTTGAAACTAAATAAGTGCACAGAAGGTTCCGCGAAAACCATTCCATCTAGTTCAAAAAGATTATTGAATTCAACGGGCGGCTTTCCGTCCATAAAATCGATCAAACAGCTTCCACGACCCTCGTAAAAGGCAGTTTGTATCGAATCTTGCAGTCGATGAATGTTTTCTTGGTCTCCGCGACGGACGATGGCACGATCTACGACGAGTGAAATTACTTTTTCATCATAGGTACCCACTTCGATAACATCTTCGATACGTTCAATAGCTCCGTCTACAAGCATTCTTGCAAATCCTTGCGAAGCTAAAATGGTCAAATGTTGGATGGCAGTCCTGTCGCTGTAGGTAACAGGAGCGACGATTAAAAAGCGCGCGCCTTCTTCCTTCGTGTCAATGAAGTCGATGACGTCCTCAACTTGATGGCGCTTTACTTCTTCCCCTGAAATTGGGCTGTAGGTTCGTCCCACCCGTGCGTAAAGCAGCTTGAGGTAATCGTAAATTTCTGTGGTAGTGCCAACCGTAGACCTTGGGTTTTTGCTACTCACCTTCTGCTGTATCGCCACAGCCGGTGGAATTCCCTTGATGTACTCTACTTTCGGCTTGTCTAATTTCCCCAAGAACTGGCGCGCATACGAACTTAGACTCTCTACGTAGCGGCGTTGACCTTCAGCAAATAAAGTGTCGAAGGCAAGGGAGCTTTTTCCAGACCCACTCACTCCGGTAATTACTACTAACTGATTTCTAGGAATATCGACACTAACTTCTTTTAGGTTATGTACCGCGGCGCGTTTAATTTCTATGAATTCGGTCATGTGTGATTGGAGTGAAATCACAAATGTAACCTTAAAATGGACCTACAGTTCCGCAGAAATGGATGATTTTGGAATAGTATTTGATTCTTTCCCGTATATTCACAGCAAATAAATGACTTGCCTATAGAGAGACTGCTACGCTAAATCCTTGATGTATGAAACTGGGAAAACAGGAAGACCACCAATTAGTGGCGCAGTACCGTAGCGGAAATGAGCAAGCCTTTGAGGTGTTAATTCGTAGACACCAAAAACGTATTTTCCTGCAGATTTATTCAAAAGTTCAAGATGCAGACGTCGCTGACGACCTGTTTCAGGAAACTTTTATTAAGATTATTCGATCGCTTCGAAAGGATAATTATGAAGAGAAGGGTAAGTTCCTGCCTTGGGCCATCCGAGTAGCAAATAATACTACTTTGGATCACTTCCGCCGCGAGTCGCGTAAGAAGGAGTTTAGACCCAGTGGTGAATTCACCGTCTTCGATACGTACGGGGAAGTAGACCAAAGCTATGAGCAGGAGGTGATTGAAGCACAGATCAACGAGGATTTGTACAAGTTGATCAAATTCTTACCTGAGGATCAGCGAAAAGTTTTGGAACTGCGCATTTTTTGCAACTATAGTTTTAAGGAAATCGCGGAAGAGACCGATGTAAGCATTAACACGGCCTTAGGACGAATGCGTTATGCGATAAGTAATATGCAGAAACTAATGGTCAAGCACAACATCGGTTTAGAATTTTAAGCGTCTTCATACTAAGGTGTTCAGGGCAGCGTTATAACTAAAATCACCAAACGAAGCCCATGGGAAAAACTTTACCTTATGAACATCTGGAGGTAGGAGCCTCTGAAAAAAGCATCCAAAACATCTTGGCCTTCTCTAAAGCTACAAAGCAATTGAAGTTCAAGCATTCACCACAACATCTAGGTGAACTATTTAAAAACTAAAAAAGCCCGCAATTGCGGGCTTTTTTAATGCTTCTTTGTTTGATTAATTCGCAACATCAGAGAAGAATTTCAAACGCGCCAATCGCAACTCGTCTTCTTCGTATTCGTCGCCAAACTCTTCGGTAAGCTCCTCAATGGAACCTTCTTCACAATCTTCGGTCAAAAAGTCGAACAACTCTTCAATGCAGTCTTCATCGAGAATATCATCTAGGTAGTAATCAATATTGAGTTTCGTACCACTCGTTACGATGCGCTCCATTTCTTCGATAAGCTGGTCCATCTTTAGACCTTTTGCCTTAGCAATATCTTCGAAAGGTAGCTTACGGTCGGTACTTTGAATGATGTACACTTTCAAAGCGCTTTTGTTTGCTACCGATTTGAACACCATGTCTTGTGGACGGTCAATATGGTTCTCCTCCACATACTTTTGGATGGCCTCAACCATCTTCGCACCGAACTTTCGGGCTTTCCCTTCACCTACACCTTGTATATTCTTAAGTTCATCTAAATTACAAGGATAAATGGTGGCCATTTCACTCAACGAATTCTCACTGAATACCGCATACGGAGGAACGCTTTTTGCATTACCAATCTTCTTTCGGAGGTCTTTAAGGATACTAAACAACTGCTTGTCTACCGCTATCACTTTAGTAGGAGCACTCTCAGCTGAATTAAGCACATCATAATCTAACTCCTTTCTAACGCGGAATGCTTTAGGAAGTCTGCCTGAGGCGGCTTTTTCTGTAATCTGAATGGTGCCGTACGCGTCTATATTTTTATAGAGGTAATGACGAATGATTCCTTGTCGAATGACAGCCCTTAGGTGTACTTCGCTTTTGTCTTTTTGTTTGCCCCAAGTCAATAAACTCATAGCATCATTCTTTACTAGAACTGAAGAACGTTGTCCGCGAAGAATATTTACAATCTGCGTCGTTTTAAACTTTCCGTGCGTCTCTTTTACTGCCGCGATGACATCTAGTAGTTCTTCGGATGCCTCGACCTTCTCTTTTGGATGACGACAGTTGTCACACATTTTATCACAGTTATCCTCATGGAAGTCTTCTCCGAAGTAGTGGAGAATAGCTCGACGTCTACACGTGGCTGCCTCTGCATAACCTGTCGCTTCTTCCAAGAGCTGGCGACCAATCTCTTGCTCACTGACACTCTTTTTATTGAGGAACTTCTGAAGGCGCTCAATATCCTTGATATTAAAATAAGTGATACAGGACCCTTCACCGCCGTCGCGCCCTGCTCTGCCGGTTTCTTGGTAGTAGCTTTCAAGGGACTTTGGCATATCGTAGTGCAAGACGAAACGAACGTCCGGCTTGTCGATTCCCATACCAAAAGCGATGGTTGCCACAATTACATCGCAATCTTCGTTTAAGAAGGCATCTTGATGTTTTACGCGTTTGTTTGCTTCAAGTCCGGCATGGTAGGGTAGGGCATTAATGCCGTTCACCTGCAGTTGCTCAGCGAGATCCTCCACCTTTTGACGGGACAAACAATAGACGATGGCACTTTTACCTTGATTTGCTCGGAGCATTTTGGTGATGTCTCTGTCGATATCGCGCTTGGGGCGCACTTCGTAGTATAGATTGGGACGGTTAAAGCTTGATAAAAACACCTTAGGATCTTCCATGCCCAGCGTTTTCATGATATCTGCTTGTACTTTGGGTGTTGCCGTTGCCGTTAGTGCGATGATAGGCTTCCTTCCTAACGCTTGGACGCTCTGCTTAATCGTTCTGTAATCTGGGCGAAAATCATGACCCCATTCGGAAATACAGTGGGCTTCGTCAATGGCGAAGAAGCTGATTTTTATCGATTTCAGCAGTTCTATGTTGGCCGATTTATTCAAACTCTCTGGAGCTACAAATAGGAGTTTTGTTAGTCCGGATTTTAGATCGGTATGAACCTGTTCTAATTGACCCTTGGTCAATGAGCTATTCAGTACATGAGCAATTCCGTCTTGTTCACTGTGTCCTCGTATGGCATCCACCTGATTCTTCATCAATGCAATTAGTGGACTCACAATGATGGCGGTGCCTTCGCTTACGAGGGCTGGTAGCTGGTAGCATAAGCTCTTACCTCCTCCAGTAGGCATAATCACGAAGGTATCTCTACCTGCGTCAAGGCTTTCTATTATGGCTTTCTGGTTTCCTTTAAAATCGCTAAAACCAAAAAACTGTTTTAGGTTATGTTCCCAATGATTCGAGGACATGTGCTCTGCGATGTATTTGTTCTATCTTAAAAGATAAGGGATTTTAACAAGGATTGTGAAGGCACATCAGAATGTTTTTCGGATTTTTGACTACAACTTTGTGTTATCAAGCATGACTACCGATAAAAACAATATGAACTTTTTGGATCACCTCGGTGAATTGCGCTGGCATTTAATGCGCGCCTCCATAGCTATTGTGGTTTTTGCAGTGGTGGCCTTTCTTTCGAAGGAAATCATTTTTGATACTATCATTTTTGGTCCCAAACAGATGGACTTTCCGACCTACACGTTTTTTTGCTGGCTTTCTGGCTTCGTAGGGAGTGATGTATTCTGTTTTGATGAGATGCCTTTCGAGTTATTGAATATGCGAATGAGTGGCCAATTCCAAATGCACCTTTGGGTTTCTTTAGTTGCGGGAATCATCATTGCATTCCCTTACGTGTTTTGGGAAATATGGCGTTTTATACAGCCGGGCCTTCACGAGAACGAGCGTAAATATTCGCGTGGCGTAATTCTATTCACAACCCTGTTGTTTATTTTCGGTGTATTGTTCGGGTATTACATCATTGTTCCTTTAAGTGTCCAATTCTTAGGCACCTACACCGTTTCCTCAGAAATCTTTAACCGCATTGATTTGACCTCGTACATCAGTATGGTTAGCTCAGTGACGTTGGCTACTGGTATTCTGTTCCAACTTCCTATTGTAGTTTACTTCTTGAGTGAAATTGGCGTTGTAACCCCAAAATTATTGAAAACGTACCGAAGGCATGCTATTGTGGGTATTTTGTTGCTCAGTGCAATTATTACACCGCCAGATATTGCCTCACAGATTCTTGTGACACTGCCCGTCCTTATCTTGTACCAAATCAGTATTATGGTAAGCCGTAGAATCATAGAAAGTAAAGGCAAAGTAAAAACAGGCTAAGTGAAGTTAGAAGCACAAGATATCGTAAAAAAATACCGCTCGCGCATCGTGGTCAACGAGGTGAGTTTTGAGGTGAATCAAGGCGAGATTGTGGGGTTGCTTGGTCCAAATGGAGCGGGAAAGACAACGAGCTTCTATACTGTGGTTGGTCTTATCCGACCATTTAGCGGTCAAATTTTACTAGATGGCACACCCATCCAAAAGCTACCGATGTACAAACGTGCGCAGATGGGCATTGGCTATTTGGCCCAGGAGGCATCAGTCTTCCGCAAGCTCAGCATAGAAGATAATATCCTGGGTGTTTTAGAAATGGCGGGATTGAGTGCTAAAGAACGCAATGAGCGTCTTGAAGAGCTGCTTGATGAATTCGGGTTGCAGCACATCCGTAAAACTCGGGGTGATTTACTCAGTGGTGGAGAACGCCGTCGTACGGAAATTGCTCGTGCATTGGCGACCAAGCCAAAGTTCATCTTGTTGGATGAGCCGTTTGCTGGGGTAGACCCAATCGCTGTCGAAGACATTCAAATGATTGTGGCCAACCTGAAAAAGAAAAACATCGGTATTCTCATCACCGACCACAATGTTCAAGAGACTTTGGCCATCACTGATCGTACTTACCTCATGTTCGAGGGGCGTATCTTAAAAAGCGGTACTGCGGAAGAATTGGCTGCTGATGAGCAGGTGAGACGTGTTTACCTTGGTCAGAATTTCGAGCTCAGAGCACGTAAATAACCCTTTACTCTGTGCAGTAATGGCGGCTTCGGAACAAGAGGTGTGCGCCCTTCATACCCTTTTAGAATTCCAGCAAAACGCTTTATAGCCTGATCGTAGAGCGGCAGGTCATATCCATTCATGCTTTCCCAAACAGCCTTGGCGGCAACTTCTTTTTTCTTACCGCCGCTATTGTGATGCTCAATTAGGGTATTCTTCCACCCAAATTGCTCACCAAAGTAAGCGATAGATGCCGCATAGTGTTCGGTGAACCCAACGGCGTCCAATCGGTCAAAATTGGCCAATGCTTTTTCTAGGACGCCTTTGTCTTCTAAAAACTCCGTTTGGTTCAAATAGCCACTCATAAAGGCGGTTTGTCTGTTGTTGCTCTGCACCAACTTAGTAAAGTCTTCTGGAGTCTCAATACCTTCCATAAGCTTTGCATGCTTTTCGTTTATGCGCTTGCTGTAGTGGTTGTAGTGACTCATTGACCGTGCTACAGGCTCTCGAAAAAGGGTTACCACGGTAGCATTAGATGCCGCGATTGCCGGACGCAAAGGAAAATGGCCGTAGATGCATTTGACCTTAGGGTCGTTTAGGGCGGTAGCAAGCTGTTCGTCTAAACCTTCATGGCTGTAAATGGCCCTGCGCTCAGTTTCCTTGTAGTTATTTTCCAACAATAATCGTAAGGATGTCCCGGCAGTTTTTGGGATGTGGATAAAAACGAGTTTCTTTGGGTTACGCATCGGAGCTGAAAATACATGTTTCTACCCAAAATCAAGCAACCCGTCTTTATACTTGGTATGCACCGCAGTGGAACCACTATGGTGACCCGCGCCTTAGGTGATGCTGGCGTTCATATAGGAACCATTCTCGATCATAATTCCGAGGCACTCTATGGCATCAATATCAATGACCGCATTTTGGAAACCGCTGGAGGAAATTGGTGGTTACCGCCTGCATTCGAATCAGTAACAAATACTGCTCAGGATTTTGAGCCTGAACTTACTGACCTAGATATTTATGGTACGCATCTAAAACATCCTTCGGGTCGCCGTTTTTCTTTAATGCTCGCACATAGCGGGCCGTGGGCCATCAAAGACCCTCGTTTGTGTTTTACCCTGCCTTGGTGGCTTGCACGTTTTCCGAAGGCAAAGGTCATCTGGGTACTCCGCGATGAAGAAGAGATCGTTCAAAGCTTGCTTCGACGCCAGCGCGTTGAAGGGGAAGCTGTTAGTGACTTAACTGAAGAAACTGCTCGTGAGCTTGTGCGTGCCTACAACGAAGCGGCCACCACCAATATTAAGAATAGTGGAGTTGAGGTACGTATGGTGCACTATAAAGATTTGGTCTCTACCGATATCGATACCCAACGTAAAAGTTGGTTCTCTCTATACCAGTTTTGTAAGGTCCGTCCAGGGAAGATGGAAGGCTTCGCAAGGCGAAGTCCAAAATCGGCCACAACGACCTCGTCAAAACCGTCAGCAGGACTGCCTACCGATGGTCCTTTGGTAAGCGTCATCGTACCTAATTACAACCATGCTGCTTTCTTGGATCAGCGTTTACAAAGCATTACTTCACAATGCTACACCAATATTGAGGTATTACTAATGGACGATTGTAGTCTGGACGATAGTCGCAGTGTGCTCGAAAAATGGGCAGCGAAAGACCCGAGGATGACCACTCTGTTCAACGAAGCAAACTCTGGAGGTCCTTTCGCGCAATGGGCCAAGGGAGCCGCATGGGCAAAGGGTAAATACCTGTGGATTGCCGAAAGCGACGATTATTGCGATACAGATATGCTCGCGCTTCACGTACAAAGTATGGAGACCAATAAAAATGCTGTAATTGCCTACAGTCATAGCCATCTTGTGGATGAGAATGGCCAATTCCTGCGAGACTTTCAAGACGATTATGCCTTCATCTTCGGCGATAGCGCTAAATGGTCCAAAGATTTTATAGTTGACGGAAAAACCGAGGTGGCCAAACACATGGTGTGGTCAAATACCATCCCCAATGCAAGCGGGATTCTGATGCGTAAAGAAGCCTTTAATAAGGTGGGCGCTCCTGCAACAGATTGGCGCTTGAATGGAGATTGGCTCTTTTACGCCAAGCTCTTGCAACACGGCGATCTCGTCTTTAATGCGCGGCCGCGAAACAAATTCCGCTTTCACTCCCAAACCCAGCGCAGCCGAGCCATCAGCTCCTACAGCGCTTTTGACGAACTATTAGAAATGTACACCATCTTCGAGAAGGAAAGCTTTGCACCTCTCGAAACTATAAATGCTGCCCGTGGCCAAGTAGCGATGTGGTGGGCAGCCAATGTCTTCTCGATGGAGCGCAGCGCGGAGGTTTGGCGCAACAACCGTAGATTGTACAAGGCGTTTAAGAAGTATAAAAAAGGGTTGGGCAGGTATTTGCTCAGAAGTGGCACCATTAAATTATCGGGTCAATTCTTTATTTACCTAGGGCTCAAAAAGCCAGCTAAAAAACTAGCAGCTCGTCTGTTCCCGAAATCATTCTTTGCACATTAATGAGAATTTCCGTCATCATACCTGCATACAATGCTGAATCCACTCTTGCGGAATGTCTAGAAAGTGTGGCGCGACAGAGTGTTCGACCTTTTGAAGTAGTCTTGGTGGACGATGGAAGCACAGACAATACCTATAGGGAAGCGGTAAGATTTGAAACCAAACTAACCTTACGAGTTGTTAGTCAGGAAAATTCAGGCTTGGGTAAAGCGCGTAATGAGGGCATGGCAGCTGCTACTGGCGACGCCTACGCGTTTTTAGATGCAGACGATGTGTGGTTGCCGAATAAGCTCGAGCAAGGAATGAAGGGACTGCTAAAATATCCGAAGACTGCTTGGTTCTATACGCCCATCTTAGAATGGACCCCAGACAAAGAAAATAGCACGCGCAAGAGAGCCTGCAGCCAGGTTAGTTCATTGCAATCCTTCTTGAGTTATAACCCAATAGTTCCTTCTACGATTATTATGCGCAGTGGTTTTGACTACACTTGGGAGAACGATCGTAACCTTCAAGAAGACGTCGGTGCTTATATTAGAGTGCTCAGTCGTGGTGATTTTCCGAAGATGCTACCTGAGGCGACGCTGAAATACAGATTGGATTTTGGTATGACCGCAGATGCAGAGGGTCATGTGAATAAAGTAATGCGCGCCGTTTCAAAGGCTAAAGATCTTGGGTATATCAGTGAGAAGGAGTTCAGGATTTATCAAGTTCGTAAGGCATATGAATTGGCCCGTACATATAAAAAGCGCGGCAATACTGAGGCGCAGAAGAAGTGGAAAGCAGAAGCTGTAAATAATGCTATACATCATGGAAATAAGTCAAATCCAAATAAGGAAGTTAAGATAATTTTTAATTCCGATGGTTCTGTTTTAAAATTTACCATAAAAGATGATGGCCCAGGTTTTGATTTTGACAATCTACCTGATCCGACAGACCCACAAAATATTGAGAAGCCCCATGGTAGAGGTGTTTTTTTAATGAGAAACCTTGCCGATGAAATTGAATTTAGTGACGATGGGGCAACAGTAATCATGAGTTTTAATTTAGAAAATGAACTTCTAAAGGAAGTTCAAAAAGAAAAAGAAGAAGAAGCTTAATGGATATTACAAGTGAATTTAACTTTCACAGTGAAAACATTTCATTTACACTAAGAAGAAAGCCGGCAATAATTAGCTGGCTTTCTTTTTCTATTAAGAGTGAAAATAAAATACCCGGTGAGATATCCTATATTTTTTGTTCCGACCACTACCTAAATGAAATTAATGTAACCCATTTACAACATGACACTTTAACAGATATAATCACTTTTGATTATTGTGAAGATTGTACAATACATGGTGATATTTTTATCAGTATTGATAGAATAAAAGAAAATGCAAAATTATTTGACACTTCTATAGAAAATGAGCTTCATCGAGTTATGATTCACGGCGTATTACATCTATGTAGTTACAAGGATAAAACACCTGAAGACCAAAATGTTATGAGCGCGAAAGAAGATTTTTATCTAAATTTGCGTGACTTTAAATAATGAATTAAAATTTTATGGGTTTTTTTAATGAATATGAAGTAATAGTCGTAGGGGCTGGTCATGCAGGCTGTGAAGCAGCTCACGCAGCTGGTAGTATGGGTAGTAAAACACTTCTTATTACCTTAAACATGAATAACATTGCCCAAATGAGTTGCAACCCGGCCATCGGAGGCCAGGCGAAAGGACAAATCGTTCGAGAAATTGATGCTCTTGGAGGTGAAATGGCACTCAATACTGACTTCACAGC
>CAJWZE010000045.1 GCA_913049845.1 uncultured Cryomorphaceae bacterium | reverse complement strand
GTTCCACTAAAATAGTGGTGTCAATATTACCATTTAGGGTTCCAATTCGTATGCTGTACAATAGAGGGTCGAGTGTATCTACTTTAAATTTTCTTTTGCCTAATGTGCTTCCATTAGTGTTTACCCCTAGATCCATTACATAGAACCCAGAGGAATCCAAGAATTGACCTGCAGCTGTACTGTCTAGATGACCGGAAGGATAGTCGTAATTCCAAGATAACGTACTTACGGAAACTGCATCTTCGAAGGAATTATTATTTTCATATGCGAGTTTCCCCCCCCGAGAGTCATTGATAACAATATGGTGCTGATTGTTAGAAATAATTAGTCCTATATCCCATGAATTTTTATTGTTTTCTGCTACCAAGGAATTGGTACCAAGATCGAAGTACAATTGTTTTTCGTAGTTGGGACTCATTTCTAGCTGTGTGATGATTGCGTCTCCTCGGTCTACAGGTTCAATGGGTAATTCCCCTAGGTCACAACCCACGATCAAGAGTAAGAAAAAAACAATGGTGAAAATGGTTGTAAACTTCATCACTTCAAATTATAATTGATAGACATAAATATTGAACGTCCCCAATTCATAGCGATGGCGTTACCCACCGAACTATGGGCTGCACCACCTGACGCACCGCCTGTAACACCCACATTTTGGACATTCATTAAATTTTTTCCGCCAAAACTCCAACTGACGCCTTTTTTGTCGAAGTTTTTTGTAATAGTCAAATCAAGTGTATGGTAATCTTCTACGAAACCTAGTTGAATTTCATTGTCTTCATCAAAATTATAGGAGGGGGTTCTTCCCGTGTACTTCCAGAACACAGCCATTTTGGCATTGAGCGTTGGCATAGAGTAGGTAAATTGTGAGCGAACTTCAGGCGAAAAAGAGAACGGCTCAATTGCGCTAAATTCAGAGATATGATTGTACCTGCCGATATAAGACCAACCTAGTAAGGCGTTTATCTTCTCGGTATTGAAACTTATATCTCCGCGCATTCCGGTGCTTTTGAATAGTCCTATATTGATGTAAGAATACTCCAATGTTCCAGGAACAATTCCGAGAGAAATGAGGTTGAAAACGTGGTTGTAAAAAAGGTTTTGATTTAAGCTGACCAACACGTTATCATAGCGATTGCTCCAAAGACACGATACACTAAAATTGCGGCTCTTCTCAGCCTCAAGTTTAGGGTTACCGAATATGTTGTGGTTGATATCGACAAACTCAAAGTATAGCTCTTTTAGAGAGGGTGCTCTGAAGCCGCTGGCATACGACGCTCTAATTGTATAATCTCCTTTAGTGTACTTAAGGTTTAGGGAAGGTATAATGGGGCTTAAATATTTGGTGTTGTATGAAGCGCGAATACCAGGTCGGATTAAGAGCCGTTTATCAATATTGATTTCCGCAGTGGCATAAACTGCGTAATCACCAATAGACTGCCTATTATTTAGGATTCGTCTACCTGAGGTTTGCTCGAAATTAGCATCGTATCCCAATTCGAAACTAGATCGAAGTAATTCATTAGAATAAATGAATGAACCTCGACTCATTGCAGCCCCGAACCAAGAAGTATCATGGTTGCCGGCATCTGAAATTAACGTGCTTTCAAGCGTAGTCAAATCTGTGAAATAGCTATTCTTGATTCGCTTGAAATCATTATATGCCGTCAATATATTCCAATTATCTCCCCAGGGTAATGTACCTTTAAGCTTCATCCCGACGTTATTTCTGTAGGTGTAATAGAAATCGTCAAAAGCGTTCTCGTAATAAGGCAGTTTTGGGTAACCCCTGTTAGTAATCTTTTCTTGAAATAACGATGTATAGGGTGAAAAATGGAAGTCGCCTTTTCTAAAAGTGTAGCCAAACTTACCAAAGTGTTGCTCTTTTATATTCCACTGGATGGACCGGTTGGTATCTGCGGGTCGAGCTATTGGTAATTTGAAAAAGGCGTCGTTTGGGCTCCATCCGTCAAAGAATCGGCGGCCGCTGCTAAACTCGATTATATGAGCCCCTTTTTTATAATTAAAATTGGCATCTGCGTTGTATTGGCCTACTGATTCGTAATAGCTGTTTACATTTAAATTATGGCCCGTTTTCTTTTGCTTCTTAGTGATGAGATTAATGGTTCCCGCCAAGGCGTCTGTACCGTAATTTACAGAAAGCGGCCCCTCGATTAGCTCAATGCGTTCGATGGTATTCAGGTTGAGTTGACTTAGGTCTACATTCCCGTTTAATCGACCAATTACAGGAACACCGTCAATTAGAATTTTTACGTTTTGACCGCTTAGACCTTGTATGCTTAGACTTGAACCTAGGATATTGTCCTGGCCTACGCGCATTCCTGTTTCCATCCGAAGCAAATCCTGAAGGTTAACCGCGGCTTGCTCAGCGATTCGACGTTTGTTTATTACACGAACTAGGTGCACAGATTCGCCAACAGTCTTCTCATTGTGCTGTGCTGTTATCACGACTTCGTCAAGAACATTGAAGACGCTTGTATCAACCTGAGCACTTGTAAAAAGGGTGTTAATAAATAAAGCGGATAATATAGAAACTCTCATCAGGCTCTGACGAATTTAGAAGTTCTTTTTCTTGTATAGGATTGGTAATAAGTCAGTTCTGTGATAGAATTCTTGTTGGCCATCTTCAAGATTTAAATCGGTACCGTTCATTTCACAACGGCTAGCATATTCATAGAAAGATTATCTTAGCGAAGATATACAATTTAGAACGAGTCTAAATAATGTATATTTGAAAAATCCATTTAATATGAAAGCTATAATCCACACAATTTGTACTGTTATACTTGGGCTGTTCTTTATTTACAAGGGCATAGATAAAATACCGATTAAGTTAAAAGCCATTTCTCAAGAAGACATAATCGCTACGATTATCGAGAAAAATTCATATGCCCCGCCGGTGGGATATAAAATCACCATGAATACAATGCGTCAATCAGGTTTTATCAGGGCCATTTCATTTTTTCAAATTTTGGCTGGAGTACTAATGATTATTCCAAAAACTAGGCTAGCAGGTTTGTTAATGCTAGTGCCAATTATTTTGAATATTTTTTTGATGCACCTGTTTTTCGATAATAGAATTGAAGAAAATATCCTGACAGGGAGTATTTTGATTATAAATGTAGTTCTATGTACCTACTATTACAACAGGATTAAATTAATAATACTGAGTGATCAACGGGCCTTAGACTTGAAATAGTAGAAAAACATTTAGTTAAGGAGAATTATAAATAAAAAGGCCACCCAACGGGGGGCCTTTTTATTTTATGTAAACCTAAAGCTTACTTTACAAACACCTTAATATAGGCGCTCATGTCGCGTCCGTAAGAGACGTGTAAGCCATTGGCGAACTGCATACCTAAACGAACCTCGCCCATTGGAAGGGTTACGGTATCTGACGTTTGTCCGCCGCCGTAGTGAATATTGTTTTCATTTACAGGTACAACCTCACCTTTTGCGAGGAAGGCATTCCCGATCAGTAGGTGGTGGTGGCCTGTACCTTCCACAATTTCGCCTGCTGGGCGCACATCCATACCTTCCAGCCCAAATTTAACGTAAACAGGATTGTTAACGGTATCGCCGTTTTCAAGGTTCGCAAAGAATACGCGACCAGTAGCTTCGTCCATTTCCTCTGGAGCCATGCTCTCGTGGTTGTGGTCATGACCTTCGTTGTTTTCTGCTGGTGCTTCGGCTGGCGGGCTACAGCTAAATGCGATAGCGCCTAGCGCTGATAATAGGAGAGTTTTTTTCATGTTATTTAAAGTCTATAAGAATATTATTCTTTTCAACAGTATCACCCACGGAAACGTTCACGGATTTTACCGTGCCGTCTTGTTCGGCCTTGAGCATGTTTTCCATTTTCATAGCTTCCAGGATGACTAGACCTTCACCCTTGGTAACCGTTTGACCCGGCTGTATCATCACATCGAGAACTTTGCCTGGCATAGGTGCCTTGAGTTTGGTAGCCTTCGCGGTGTTTGCTGCAGACATGCCCATTTGCTCCAGAAGCAGGTCGTAATGGTCTTTAGCGTTTAGCTCGAGCAATTGGCCGTTGATTTTCAAGGTAAAGGTCTTGCCGTCTTTGCTGCGCTCCAGCCATTGCACGTAGTAGGATTTATGGTCCTTCAAAATGTGCCAAGTACGTCCGTCTATCTTTGCGATGTCTAGGTTGTAGTAGGTGCCGTCGAGCAACCCTTCAGCGGGGTTGGCGTCGGGCGCAACCTCAAAGGTGTTTTTTCCTATGATTTTGTACATGCAGTGGTTCTTTATCGAGTTTAAAGTTACTCGTTAGCCGTCAAAGTTTTGGTGTAGATTTTCGCTCCGTATATATCTATGACCAATTCTCCTGCATCCTCACCAGCAACAACTTCACCGCCACCGAAGGCGAAATAGCCGTTCACTTGCTCCTTACCAAGGGTTCTAGAGATCACCACAGTGTTCGCTAAAGTATCTGTATTTAGGGTCATTTCACCACCGTAAGCGCCGTTCCACAAAGCAGCATGGTTGTGCTTTATTTCAAAAAGTGAAGCATAGAAGTCAGCATGGTCGGTATTCGCGGACCAATTCACACCCACTGTATCCTTGCTAAAGAATGGGAATCGGAAATCGATTCCGGCTTCTTGACCGGTGTACAACAATGGGAAACTTTGGTCCATCATAAAGGCAAGTGCAAAGAAGGCGCGAACATCGTCTCCCATACGCTCAATAGCACTGCCCTGCCAGCTGTTTTCGTCGTGGTTAGAGGTGAAGTACAACTTCATTGCATCATCATTGTAAATAGTGTCGTTTTTAAGAGCATACAATTCGAGTTCATGAACACCCTTGTGGCCTTTAGCAATGTCGTTCATCAAGTGGTGTAAATCCCAACCGTAATCTGCATTGAAGGTCCTGAGCAGTTGCGGGTCACTCCATTCAGCAAGGAAGAAAAGCGGTCCGTGCTTCTCGCGTAACATTGGAATGGTGTACTCCCAGAAAGCATAAGGCACCATACCGGCCATATCACAACGGAAACCGTCGATATCGGTTTTCGTGACCCACCAATCCATTTCTGCGGCCATAGAGTCGGTGAGTAGGGGAGCGTCGTAATTTAAATCTGCAACGTCGGTCCACCCGGTCTTACTATTGTCGTTCCCAATCGCTTCTATAGGGTAGCTGCCGTGCTCATCACGCGTATAGAAATCATCATTTGTCTGCACCCAAGAGTGGTCCCAGGCACTGTGATTAGCTACCCAATCGAGCAGTACGTACATGCCCAACGCATGTGCTTCGTCTACAATAGCTTTGAAATCTTCCAAGGTTCCAAAGGCCGGGTTTACTGCGGTGTAATCTTGGATGGAATAATAGCTGCCGAGCTCGCCTTTGCGGTTACGTTCACCGATCGGCTGAATAGGCATGAACCACAAAATATCGATATTCATCTCCGCCAAGCGCGGGAGGTGTTCTTTAAAAGCATTCAGAGTTCCTTCCGGTGTGTACTGACGGATATTAACCTCATAAATATTGGCATCCTTCGCCCACTCCGGAAGCTTTGTGTCTTCCCATGTTGATGTTGTCTCTGGTGCCGATTTCGGGGCAGTACAGGCAGCCATAATTAATGTTACATTAAGAGCTAATAAAGCTGTTTTCATGGCACGTGAATTAGTCTTTTAAGAATTGGCCGCAATTGCGGGTTTGATAGATTTCGCCATCTGCAGGAACAGTGATGTCCCATTCTTCGAGGTAACGGTTTTGGTCACTATTGTTAAAGAAGAAGCGCACTTCTTGTTCCATGTACTTGCGTACAATGATAAGCAGATGCGGCTCTGGCTGATGCACCGTGGTAGAACCGTAGTTCAACGCCATAATATTTGTCCGATTTTCATTTAGTCGCGCAATGCGATTAAAAAGCTGCTCTTGGCGTGGCGAAAATCCGAACGGCATCATCTTCCTGTTGTCTGGATCGTTCCCGCCGTGAAGGGCAATCTCGTCACCATAGTAGAGAATAGGAATGCCGGGAACAGCAATATTGAATGCGTGCATTGCCGCCATTTTTCTATAACCACGCTCAGTCGGTGCTGGGATTTCACGTGTCCACCCTGCAAGCTTGCTGTCTTCATTCATGCTGAGGTGTCCAGAGGCCATAGAGGAGAAGCGCGGCTTGTCCTGATTGCCCGAAATATTTCCCATCAAATGGTGGTGGCCGTAGTAGGCAAGGCTGCTTTCTAAGGCCTTCCGCAGGCGATTGAAAGTTGCCCCCTCTTGTGTGAAGGCTTCGAATGCTGCATCGTATAGGTTGAAGTTGAATTGGGCATCGACCTTTCCGCTACCGACGTATCTGGCAATAAGCTCATCTGAGCCATAGGTTTCCCCAATCTGATACACATGGTTATCGCTCGCGGCGCGAATTTTTTCAGTGAGCAAACGCGTGAATTTTATCGGTATGTGCTTGGTCGCATCGTGGCGGAAGCCGTCGAAGTCGTATTCTGTGATCCAAACCAGAGCGCTATCACTCATGAGATCTGCCACGGTGTCGTTACGAAGTTCAAGGGTTGGCATAAAGGTATCGAACCAAGTCGTCAAGCGTTCTTTGTCCCAAAGTTGGGTGTTTAGTCGTCCGTCAGCGGTGTATTTATTGGTGGCCCAATTTGGGTGTTTTTGGTACACTGGATGCAATTTATGGACGTGGTTGGCCACATAGTCAAGTAGTACATTTTGCTCTTTCGCGTGCGCGTCATCCAGGAATTTTTGCAGCTCCTCAGGAGAAGCAAAACGGTGGTCCGGTTTGATGTTGCTAATGGGCCAATACCCGTGGTATCCTGAGAACGAACTTACCGGTCCGCCTTGGTTCCAAAGTCCCCAAGGATCTTTAGGGTTTTGCGTGATCGGGCTTATCCAAAGCGTGTTGGTATGGAGCGCATCAAAATACCCATCGGTCAATTTTTGCCGCATTCCCTCAATATCTCCGCCTTGGTAGTTGGCGCGAGGATGTACAATCGAGTCTTGAATGGGCTGATCGTTGTTCTTGTTGCCGTTGAAGAATCGGTCTACCATAGCGAAATACATGATGGAGGTGTGCCAATCTTTACGGTCCAATTCCTTTGTATCAATCACTACCTTGCCAAACTTCAAGGGAATCAACCAATCCCCGCCGTGTTGGTTATTCCTTGCGGTATATAATCGAATCCAAGCGCGTTCCCACTGCTTTGCTTCTGCAGGGACATCGATACTGAGCCCATTTTCATAGCGTGCAACCTCTATAGTGCGGTTATTGAAAAAGGCCAGAACTTCTTGGTCTTCCGGGACTGCAGAAAAGTGCAAAGAGCCTTCGTGCACGAACCGGAAATCAATGGCCAAAGGCGCTTCTCCATCTGCGCCCTCTACAGTGATTACGTTGTTTAAACTTCCAAAACCATTCGGAATGGTTGTGGTATTCGAGGGATCTAAAACTTCCTCACCGTTAACGACGAGCTTGTACGCATATTCACCAGGCGCAAGTATCAATGGCATTTCCCAAGCATTACCGTTCCATTCAAAAAAGGAGGCATCGCTATTCCACGCATTGAATACTCCTTTGACCTTTACTTCTTCTCCTTCGAAGCCGGGAATACTCAGGGTGATGGCACGCTTGTTGCCTCTAAAGAGGGGCACATCCATACTCGAGCGATGTCCAGTAATATGGGCTATGTTTAATTCATGCTCGAGGGAGCCTGACATCACACCATAGCTGTAGTTAATTCCTTTTGGCAATTCGCAGTCGCCAACCATGTAGTCTCTTATGACAAAATCACTTGTTTTACCGTGATGAACGTGCGGCGAAGCCAGATCAGCGGCCTGCATGCGAAGAGGAACAGTAGTCTCCTCTTCGCATGCAACGAGCGCTGCGAAGGTGGAGAGTAAGGTTAAAAACTTCTTCATATGATGTGGGCTAAAAAATTCGCACTTAGCGTCTTTCTAAGATAGTATCAATTCAGGATACTACTGCAGAAGCTGCAGTGGATGCTTTTTCACCGGCAGCCACTTCAAACCATTGGCCGTTGATTGCGAATTTGGCAGGAGAACCGCTTATATTCTTGATGGTCATCCCTTCACCGGTGAGCTTTGCTTTTAGCGTAGCACCTCTCCAAAGGATGGAAAAGGTAAGGCCCTTCCACTGTGCCGGCAGCTTTGGCGTGAAGTGCAATTCTTCATCGCGAATCTTCATACCGCCGAACCCTTGAACTACAGACATCCAAGTTCCCGCCATCGAGGTGATGTGCAATCCTTCGTGAACCTCGCGGTTGTAATCATCAATGTCTAATCGAGAGGTGCGCAAATACATTTCGTAGGCTTTTTCTGGATAATCAATCTGTGCGGCTAGGATGGCGTGCACACACGGGCTCAAGGAGCTTTCGTGCACGGTCTTCGGCTCATAAAAGTCGAAGTTGCGTTTTACTACTTCTTGTTCGTAGAGATGGTTCAAGAAGTAGTAGCCCTGCAGCACATCCGCTTGCTTGATGTAGACCGAACGCAAGATGCGGTCCCAGCTCCAGTGTTGGTTAATCGGCCGCTCGTCCAAGCTGAGGTCGTCGGCAGTAAGCTGCTCCTTGTCTAAGAAGCCGTCCTGCTGTAATACCACGCCCAATTTCTCGCTCTTCGGGTAGTACATCTTAGCGATGATGTTGTTCCAATTTGCGAATTCAGTGTCAGCGTTTAAGCCCGTTTTGTTAGCGATAGTTTTTAGCGCAACCGCAGCATTTTCAGACAGCCAATTGTAGGCCTCCAACGTCCACTCTAAGGTCCACGCCGCCATGCGGTTGGTGTACCAGTTGTTATTAACGTTGTTCTCGTATTCGTTAGGTCCAGTGACGCCAAGTATTACGTAGGCTTCTTTTTCCTGAGACCAATTCACACGTTGCGACCAGAATCGGCTAATACCTAGTAGCACTTCAAACCCCCCTTCGGCTAGATATCCCCAGTCTTGAGTGTGACGGATGTAATCGAACACGCCGTATGCGATGGCTGCATTGCGGTGAATTTCCTCGAAAGTGATTTCCCATTCGTTGTGACATTCTTCGCCGTTTATAGTTACCATCGGGTACAATGCTGCGCCGTCCTTAAATCCGAGCTTGCCTGCGTTTTCGATAGCTTTATCGAGTTGCTTGTAGCGGTATAAACACAAATTCTTCGCCACTTCCGGCTGTGCCGTAGCGAGGTAGAAAGGCAAGCAGTATGCTTCGGTATCCCAGTAGGTCGAACCGCCGTATTTTTCACCTGTAAATCCTTTTGGACCGATGTTTAACCTATTGTCCACACCAGTGAATGTTTGGTTCATTTGGAAGATGTTGAAGCGGATACCCTGTTGCGCCTCCGCGTCGCCGTCAATTTCAATATCCGAGGTTTTCCATTTGTTGTGCCAAGCGGTTACGTGCTCATTGCGCAACTCGTCATAGCCCTGATTGGCTGCTGTTATAACGCTCGCTGCTGCTTTCGCATCCAAGCTGGCCACCTCGTGATTCATGCTCGATAGTACGGCTGCAAATTTCTCAAGCTTCAAAGTTTGATCTCTAGCTACCTCGTAGCAGGCGCATTCGCTCACGACCATATGTTTTACATCCGAACTCATACCCCATTCTAGAGCCGTGTCGTCCAAGGTCACGCTATTGCGCATAGCCACAGCTACATGAAAACCGCTCTTTTTGGTCTTTGCGTGTACATAACTCACCCCGGCTTCCTGACCCTGATTAACAGACTCCCAAAACTTCTCGTCGTAGTTGCTGTCCTCGTTCTCTACATCGAAATCTAGGTAAGAGAAGAGCTCAATGTTTCCAGAAAAATTCTTTGGTGAAACACTGTATGAAATGGCACCAATCTCGTCTTGGACGATGCTTACCAAACGCTCAGCTTTTATGGCTACAATCTTGCCCGAAGGAAGCGTAGCTTCAAACGAGCGCTTAAGCAGGCCGCTTTGTATGTCAAGCTCGCGGTAGAAAGAGGCTATTTCCGTAGCGGTATGAAGGTCCAATTCCTCACCGTCTACCTTCACTTGAATTCCGATCCAATTGCAAGAGTTCAACACTTTGGCGAAGTACTCCGGGTAACCGTTTTTCCACCACCCTACTCTTGTTTTATCGGGGTAATATACGCCAGCGATGTAAGAGCCTTGAAGACTGTCACCGGTGTAGGTCTCCTCAAAATTGGCACGTTGACCCATACGGCCGTTACCAATCGAAAATAAACTTTCGCTTTTAGGGTGGTTTTGTGAATCCCAATCGCGTTCGATGATTTTCCAAGGGTTTACCTCAGTATATTTATTGAACATATCATTATGTGTAAACTTATCAAAAGTGAGCCACTAATTCTTCTGGAGTTGTGTTGCCCAATGCGGTGAAGTGGATATCTGCTTGTAAGGTCTCAGCATCGCCGACACCTACGCTTGACATACCACCCATCTTTGCGGCTTGAACTCCAGCAATAGAGTCTTCAAACACGACACATTCTGACGGTTCTAGTCCTAGAGCTTCTGCTCCTTTCAAAAATACCTCTGGATGAGGTTTGCCGTTTACCACATTATTCCCATCAATTATCGCAGTAAACAATGAAGTGATGCCCAATTTTTCCAAAATCAGTGGTGCATTTTTCGAAGCACTACCTAACGCAATTTTGATGTCTTGGTCGTAGGAGTGTTGCAAGAAGTCAAGTGCTCCTGGTAGTGCATTCTGCGGACCTAAATCCTGCACTAACTCAAGGTACCGCTCGTTTTTTTCTACCATCAATGTTTTGAATTCTTCGTCACTTACAGTGGCGCCGATCCATTCGATGATTTTTTTGAGTGAATCCACTCGGCTTACACCTTTGAGTTGTTCGTTCTGTTCTTCAGTAAAGTCGCCGCCTAGTTTTTGTGCAATTCCACGCCACGCTTGCAAATGAAAAACGGCGGTATCCACAATAACGCCGTCTAAGTCAAAAAGGAATCCTTTAATCATTTGGTCGATTTAAACGTTATAGACATCGAGTACTTTCAGGTGCTCTAGGTGATACTTAATTAATCCATCCAGTGGCTTGCGCACGATTTGTCCAATATGCATTCCGCGCTCCTCTAATACCTTTTCAAGAATCTCGTGGAAGATTGCCCCAACGCTCCCCACAAAGTGCACTGGCACCGTCTTACAATTATCGAAACAAGCGATGTGGATATCTGTAAATTTTACAAAGCCTTCGCGCACGATCTGCTTCACGTATGGGTGCTCTATGTGCTTTCCAGCAAAGCGGCTGAAAGACGCTAGGGACACATTTGCATTAGGTTTGTTGTATACGCTAGTGATGATTTCATCTTTATCGAGCCGGTAAGTTTTGAAAAAATCCTCCGCGATCTCCGCAGGAAGCTTTTTGTACAGAAAATCGGACACCAAACGCTTACCAATAAAACTCGCTGAACCTTCATCGCCAAGAATGTATCCCAAGGCAGGTACTTCTTCGCTTAATTCAGTGCCGTCAAAGAAACAGCTGTTGGACCCTGTGCCGATGATACAGGTGATTGCGGGCTCTCCCGTATAAGTAGAGTATGCACTTGCCACGAGGTCGTGA
>CAJWZE010000044.1 GCA_913049845.1 uncultured Cryomorphaceae bacterium | reverse complement strand
TCGTTACATACCATAAATTCTAACTCACCCTTTACTGTGAAATCTGCCTCTTTAGGTTCGAGAAGAATAGTGAAATCTGCCGATTCTGAAAAGAAGGCAAGATCCATGTCAAAATTTAGATCGAACTCCTCGTGCGGCTTCCCTTCACTCCAGCTACCCAAAGGGGCAAAAGCACTTGAAGTATCAAGGTGAAACGACGTTGGAATAGGTCCACCATCTTCTAGATTTTGGCTATATAAATGCCAACCTTCTTCGATATCTGCATGCACAATCACTTTGATGTAGGGGTCTTGGACCTCGTACGAGGTCGACCATTTCACTGGCTGAGGCTGCGCAAATAGGACAGTTGCAAATACTACCGCAAAGAGGGTAAGGATGCGTTTCATAGTTTCAGGTTTATCACTGCAAGATAGGCTATGTCATCACCTTCGGCAACTTTCATCGAATCATCGATTCGGTGCCCTAAGACCCATAAAATTTTGTCTTCATAGATAGCCACGTAAACGTGTTCTTTGTGGTGTCTTGGCAGTCTTAAATCATTTAAAAAGTCGCCTATTTTCTTGGTGCCACTCATGCCCAGAGGCACGAATTTATCGCCGGGCTTCCACGTGCGAATTACAAGAGGAAGTGGTAATTTCGTGGTAATCCACTCTTTATTTGGGCCAAATTCTATCTCTGCCTTGGGTGTGGCGATGAATTTTAATTCAAAAGGCAAATGACTGAGCTCATCCAATGAGGTAATGGTATACTCTTTTCGATCGACGGGAATGTTGGGTCCAACAATGAAATGGCCCCGATCCTTAATCAACAGGTGCGTTAGAGCTGTAGTTCGCTGCCCAATCTCACCTTTTAGCACGTGCCCTACTTCTTCGTAGGATAGTCCAGCGTCAATGCTCAGGCAGAAACGCCATAGCAAAACTTGGGCGTATGGTTCCTTAGTCCAAGGGCCCATTGCAATGTAATGCTCGCCGTTTTGAAGTTTGACGAATTCGTCCGACCATCCCTTCAAAAGACCTTTAAGCAGCATTCCGTCACGGTAGAGGTTATCTACGGTCTTCTTTAGGCCCCCTTTCCAACGCGGCTCAACCTGGTCAAGTATCGGCGAAAGAAGGTAACGAATTTGATTGCGCTTATATTTCAAGGTTGCATTTGAGGCATCTTCCACCCATTCAAGGCCGCGTTCCTCGGCATAGGCGAGAACCTCTGCCTTATCCATATTGGCCATTGGGCGGATAAATCGGGTATTGTTCATACCGCTTACACTGGTTAGACCGCTACCGCGAAGAGCATTCATCAAGAAACTTTCGCGTCTATCGTCTGCGTGATGGGCTGTAAAAATATAGGCGGCATCGAGCGCGTTCGCTTGCTTTTCGAAGAAATCGTAGCGGATATTTCTGGCCCAATTCTGAACATTCTCCCCCTCGCGCTCTTTTGGATTGACATTCAGTACATAGATCTCAAAACGGTACTCCTGGGCGTACCAGCGGCACCACTGCTCGTCGGTATCGGCCTCTTCTCGGAGTCCATAATTCACGTGCAGCAAATAAGCACGAATGTTATAGCGCTCGATAAGGAGCTGGCTGAGCACCACAGAGTCTATGCCTCCACTAAAACCGAGGACAGCTTTTTTACCAGGAAGTAATTCCGGAAGATCCATGAAGCGAAAATAGGCCTTTTATTTTGCGGCCTTTAAAACACTTTCAGCCTTGAGTAAGCACTCTTGGTATTCTTCTTCGGCATCGCTAAGAATGGTGATGGCACCGCCCACGTGCAACGTCGCGACACCGGTGGCTTTATTTAAGGCAATGCTTCGAATGACGACATTGAAATCAAAATCGCCTTCCGGAGTAATGTATCCCACAGCGCCTGAATAAATCTCTCGAGCCACCTTCTCATAACGCTCAGCCAACTCCATTGCGCTTACCTTGGGGGCTCCAGTCATCGAACCCATTGGAAAACTTGCAGCGATAATCTCCCAATTACTTACCCCTTCTTTAACCTCAGCCTCCACTGTACTGATCATCTGATTCACATTCTTAAACGCATAGGTACCAAAAAGCTCACTTACTTTTACGGTGCCCTTCTTTGCAACTCTTGATAGGTCGTTTCGTACTAAATCTACAATCATAACATTTTCAGCGCGCTCCTTGTCACTTTCAACCAATGCTGATTGAGCCGCCTCGTTATCCTTTTCAGAATACCTATTAGTACCCTTAATAGGTTGAGAACAAATTCGACTGCCCTCCCTTTTGATGTAGCGTTCAGGAGATGTGCAAAGAAGTTCGTGGTTCCTCATCTTGACATAAGACGAAAATGGTGCCTCTGTTCCTTCGACCATATTGTTAAACAGACTAACGCTATCTACCGCCTGAAAATCTGCTCTGAAGGCTGTACAGTAGTTCACCTCATAAATATCTCCACGTTGAATGTGGTTTTTAAGAGCATTGACATTGGCAACGTATTCGTCCTTAGTCTCAAGAGGTTCAAAATGCAATGAAGTGTGCCCTGAAGCCAGACGCTTTGGCTTATCCATAACTTCTCGCATAGCCTCTTCTGCTGCAAAGGCATCCTGGGCCCAAATCTCCAGAGTTCCATCTGTATGAAGCACGCCTGCCACCTTCGGGGTAAAGAATTGGGCATGAGGCCACTGACCAAGGGCATCATTTTCTTGGGTGACCGATTCAAATTGTGTCCTAAGCTCGTAGCCTAAAAAACCAAACTTCCAACCATCACTTAAAGTGTTTGAAACCACCTGATGATCGGTAAATACCTCACGGGCACCCCAACCAAAAATGATCTCATAGCGCTTCTCAGTATTTGGATAGCTGTTGCTTGTGTAGAGTGCGAAAAAAGATCGACGACTGGAAAGTTCCAGCAGTCGATGCTCTATACCTCTCGGATCGACTTTGTATGTCGATGCCTTAATCATTAACTGTGAAGTGCGCGATTTGCAGTAGCTGCTAATGCCGCCTCTTTCAATGCCTCAGTATACGTTGGATGACCGTGACAAATGCGGGCAATGTCCTCGGCAGATGCGCGGAATTCCATCGCAGTTACGGCCTCCATAATAATATCGGCAGCGCGCGCAGCAACGATGTGAACGCCCAATACCTCATCGGTATTCTTGTCGGCCAACACCTTCACAACGCCATCAATATCGCCTGAAGCTCTAGAACGGCCCAAAGCTCGCATTGGGAACGAACCTACTTTGTACACAGTGCCTTCCTCTTTCAATTGCTCCTCTGTCTTACCGACAGCGGCAACCTCTGGCCACGTGTAAACGATACCCGGAATCAAATCATAATTAATGTGCGGTTTCTGACCTGCAATAGATTCTGCAACAAATACGCCTTCTTCTTCCGCCTTGTGCGCCAACATAGCGCCGCGAACAACATCACCAATGGCATAGATATTAGGGACCGCAGTCTGCAGGTGATCGTTCACCGCAATGCATCCACGCTCATCCGTTTCAATACCTACGTTTTCCAAGCCAAGCTTCGCTGTGTAGGCACCACGACCTATGGCAACAAGACAGTAATCGCCTTCAAAAACGACCTCTTCGCCTTTCCTGTTGGTGGCAGTTACTTTAACCACATCGCCATCGCGACTCACATCGCTAACCTTGGTGCTAAGACTAAACTTCACACCGAGCTTTTTCATACTGCGCATAAGCTCTTTACCCATGGCACTGTCCATAGTAGGAATGATGCTCTTGGCGTACTCCACGACAGTAACATCAGCGCCTAGACGAGCATATACTGAACCCAATTCAAGACCGATAACACCACCGCCAATGACAACCATATGCTTTGGAATCTCTTTTAGGCTTAGTGCTTCCGTTGAAGAAATGATGCGCTCCTTGTCGAACTTCGCGAACGGAAGCTCGACAGGCTTCGACCCAGTAGCAAGGATGATATGCTTGGCACTCACCGTAGTGGTCTCTTCGCCCGCCACCTGAACCATATTTTTATCTACTAACGAGCCGAATCCGTGCAATACATCAATCTGGTTTTTCTTCATCAAGTAGTCAATACCGTCACAGGTCGTGCTTACAACACCTGCTTTTCGCTCAATCATTTTAGCGAAATCAACCTTAGGATTCTCCACATTAATACCGTGCGCCTCAAAAGAATGTACAGCTGCATGGTAATGCTCCGAAGAATCTAGCAAAGCCTTTGAGGGGATGCATCCCACATTCAAACAAGTACCACCCAAGGTGTTATACTTTTCTACCAATGCTGTTTTCATGCCTAACTGGGCACATCTGATCGCACTTACATAGCCTCCAGGTCCTGAACCGATAACTACTACGTCGTATGAACTCATGTAAAATTATTTTTAACAATGTGCAAAGTTACATACCGTACCTAATTACTAGGGTTTAATTCTGAAAAATCTACTAATTACAACTATAAGAAGGGTACACCCAAAGAGAATACTCATCAAAGGTCCAAGCCAATTACCTGTTCTTACATACACCGTCTCTCCTTCCATCAAAGGAACTTCGCTCAGGAGCACCCCTTCTTCTTCCCAATTTAGTCGGTCTAAAGGACGTCCTTTGGTGTCAATAATAGTGCTGATGCCGGTATTAGCACTGCGCACCACATACTTGCGCTGCTCGATGGCTCTGAGACCAGAGAAACGCATGTGTTGCAGATGGCCGTAGGTATCACCCCACCAGCCGTCGTTCGTAATAACCGCCAAAAGATTAGCACCGGCTCTCGAGTATTCAGTCGCATATCCAGAAAACTCATTTTCCCAGCAAATAATCGGTGCCAATTTTAATCCAAGAGTGGTGTCCATAAAAACACTGCGCGCCGCAGAGGTGCCCAAAGTTCCTGAAGTACCGCCTAATTCAAGGGCCCAATCTCCTAGAATTGGCTGTAAATACTTAACAAAAGGCATGGATTCACCACCCACCACTAACTTCCCTTTGTGATAGATGTCCCAAGGCTTCATGGCGCTGCTCTGGAAGAGCGCCGTGTTATATAATGTGTAATACCGATCTCCCATGGGTCGGTTGTAGTAGGTCTTCTCCTCTTGGATGTCATACGTAGTTGCGCCAAAAATGGCGGACTTTCCGTAATTTTTCAAGACTTCTTTGAAGAGTGCGTCATTGACCGATTTTTCTAAAACCAATTCCTGACGTGCCTTTGGAAGAAAAGTTTCGGGAAGCACTAGCAAATCAATATCGGAAGCACCGCTCTGTTTTAGTAACCTATCGACTTTATATATCTGTGTACGTTCCGGTGTGCTCCACTTTTCGGTGTAGGAATTAATATTCGGCTGCACGACGGCAACTGAAAGGGATTTCTCAGAATTACCCTCAGGCATTAAAAACATCCCTAAGCTCAATATGGCAGGCGCCATAAGAACGGCTACTTTTGAAAAATTTTTTCTTGAGCTATACCATGTAACCGCCGCTATTAAAACCCATAAGGTCCCACCAGCATTGCCAATAAGTGCATACCACTGCACCAACTCTGGCAATGCGTAGAAGGTATTTCCTAAATGCAACCAAGGAAAAGCCAATCCCCAATATTCATGAAGGTGTTCAAAAGCCATCCAAGCTGCAATTGTGGGCAACCAAGCCAGTGTAGAGTTTAGTCCAAGGCGGATAAACATCGCTCTTGCCCTAATACCGAACCACAATGCCAAAGCCATCAGCCAAGCATTGATACCAACGGTGGCAATGACCCCAAGGGGATGCGCATTGGCAATCCAATACGTTGTACCACCGTTCCAGATAGCGAAGGCGAGGTATAAGAAGAGTAAGGAACGCTTTTTTCTCTCGGCCAACTCAAGGAGTATAACCCAAGCGGGGAATAAGAGCACCACTAAAGGGCTCCAGGTCCAAGCGGCAATCAGACAAATTCCAGCCAGGACACTCAAAGAAAATGAATTGAGTTTTTTCCAATCGGTCATAGCGCCAAAATAATGCATCTTTGCACCCAATGAAACACATTCCGAATCTTTTAACGCTCATTAACGCTTCTTGCGGAGTTGTAGCAATCTATTTTATCACCGCACAGAGTAAAAATAGTGTTGCCGCGTGCTTGTTGCTCGCAGCACTATCTGATTTACTCGACGGAATAGTAGCCCGCCGGCTAGGTGTACACGGCCCCCTTGGCCAACAGCTCGATTCGCTGGCTGACGTAGTTTCTTTTGGTGTAGTCCCTGCTTTTTTATGGTCGAGTATCCTCAGTGATTACGGTACCTTGGACCAACCTTGGGCGATTATCATGGGAGCCACTGTGGCCGCCTCAAGCGTATACCGTTTGGCAAATTTCAATTTGAGGAAAGACCAAAGTGTTGACTTTATCGGTATGCCAACACCCGCAAATACCCTATTTGCATTAGGTCTCTGGATTTGGCTAGGGCTTTGTGAACAATGGGACTGGATCGTTACTATGTCCAAGGATGAGCGTACCGCAATGACCTTAGTACTCATCAGCATACTCATTATTAGCGTGTATTGGTTGAACGCTCGCATGCCCATTTTAAGTTTTAAATCCTCTGATGATAACATTCGTAGAAATGCACAAATAATATTGGTCATTCTCTTCTCCCTATTGGTTATTTTTGTTGGACCATTAGCATTTACTATAACCGTTGCAGCGCTACCATTATTGAGCTTTGCAACAGATTATTTACTACAAAAAAAAAATCAACTAAAATGAAGTTCACCGCTAAAATCAACGTGATGCCCCAAAAAGCACTACTCGACCCACAAGGAAAAGCGGTTGGTGCAAACTTGAAAAACATTGGCTTAGAAACGTGTGGTAATGTACGTATTGGTAAGCATATCACAATGGAGGTAGAGGCAGCTGATGTTGCAACAGCAGAAGCAATGGTAAAACAAGCATGCGAAAAGCTATTCATTAATCCAGTTATGGAAGCTTTCGAATTCACCGTAAGCGCATCTTAATCATTCTATTTTTCGTTCCATTCTAAGGTATTGAGTTCGAAGGATAACTTGGATATACCTTATGAATTTTCTAGCACATCTTCACTGCAGCCCAAATCACGAATCCATTCGGTTCTTCAATTTCACTGGGGATGGATTTCGAGGTAATGCCTGGAAGAACGGAGCTGAACCTGCTGTGGTACTTGGGGTCGAACTTCATAGATTCATAGACCATTTTACCGATCAACACGAAGCATCCATAGAGGTGAAAAGCCATTTAAGATTGGCCGCAGGCAAAACAGCACCTATTGCTCTGGATCTTTTGGGCGACTACTTTTTACATAAACATTGGGGCAAAGTGGCCCTGCTTCAACCGCATACAGCACTTCTCAACGCGGTTGAATTCATTGACTCTTGTACGCTCGAAATTGAAAGTGGTAAGAAGCTACTCGTTGGTAAAGCAGCGGATATGTGGCCTTGGATGAAGTCCGAGAAATGGCTAATGGATTATCAAAACTTAAAAGGAATTCGACGCGCCGCCCAAGGTATATGCGGACGGCACCCCGCTATTGCACCCTTGGGGTATTTCTTTACCGATTTTGAAGCTGGCTGCGCCGACTATCAATACACAGAACAATGGTTTTTATCCTTTTATCCCGAGCTCATCAGTGCTTGCCAAAAATTCATTAAAGAACACCCACTAGGCAAAGCCGCAGGGGTTTAACAAAACCACAGTTTTGGGTTGTATCTTTGTACGAGACTTAACGTTTTTTAATGATTTACATCAAAAGAAAAGAACAGTTTTGCGCAGCACATAAACTGTGGAACGACAAGTGGGATACCGCTACTAATAAGCGGGTTTTCGGGAAATGCTCGAATGAAAACTACCACGGTCATAACTTCGACCTCGAGGTTACTGTCAAGGGCGAAATAGACCCTGAAACTGGATTCGTAATGAATCTCTTCGACCTTAAGACCATCATCCGAACGCACATTATAGACGTGGTAGATCACAAAAACTTCAATCTTGATATCGATTTCATGCACGGAAAAATGCCAACTGCAGAGGTCATAGCTATGGAGTTTTGGAAAATCCTTGCGCCAAAAATTACTGAGTATAATGCAACCTTACATTGCATTGTGCTTGCAGAAACGAACAATAACATTATCGAATATTACGGAGAGTAATTATGAGTACCGCTTACATTTTCCCTGGACAAGGGGCACAATTCCCAGGAATGGGTAAAGATTTATACGAAAACAACACCAAGGCAAAAGCCCTATTTGATAAAGGAAATGAGGTACTAGGATTTTCCCTAAGTACCATAATGTTCGAAGGGACAGGAGAAGAACTAAAAGAAACTAAAGTGACCCAGCCCGCCATTTTTATACTTAGTGTGATTATGGCTAGACTATTGGGCAAAGGTTTTCAACCTACGATGGTTGCCGGTCACAGTCTTGGTGAGTTTTCAGCTCTTACTGCAGTCGGTGCATTAGATTTCGAGAGCGCACTAAAACTTGTTAGTGCTCGCGCTATGGCCATGCAAAAAGCTTGTGAGAAAAAACCGTCAACTATGGCAGCTATTCTCGGCTTGTCAGATGAACAGGTAGAAAATATTTGTGTATCTACACCTGGCGTTGTCGTTGCAGCCAACTACAACTGCCCAGGACAGCTGGTGATATCTGGAGAAATTGAGGCAATTGAAGCTGCTTGTGAATTGGCCAAAGAAGACGGTGCCCGTCGCGCTCTAGTATTGCCGGTAGGTGGCGCTTTTCACAGTCCAATGATGGAACCAGCACGTGCCGAACTTGCGGCTGCAATAGAAGCTACAGATTTTCGTGCGCCGATGTGCCCAGTCGTTCAAAACAGTGTTGCTAAAGCAGTAAGCGAACCTAATGAGATCAAGAAAAATCTCATTGACCAACTTACTGCACCTGTGAAATGGACCCAAAGTGTACAACAAATGATTTCCTCCGGTGTTACAAATTATGTAGAATGTGGCCCAGGTAAGACATTGCAGGGCCTTGTTAAGAAAATTGACCGCTCCATGAACGTAAGCGGTGTGACCTTCGAATAATGAAAGAAACCGCCTGGAAAAGCCCGTCCAACATTGCCTTAGTCAAATATTGGGGGAAATATGATGTCCAAATCCCTGCCAACCCTTCTATTTCCTTCACATTAAGTGAGGCTGCGACGACAACGCGCTTAATTTACAAACAAGGTACAGGGAACATTACGATTTATCTCGACGGTGAAAAAACCCCTTCGTTTCTCCCAAAAATTCAAGGGTTCCTGGAACGTTCTAAGGAATTCTTCCCTTTTACTGGCAAAATGGATTTTGAAATCCATACCAGCAATAGTTTCCCGCACAGCTCAGGAATTGCATCCTCTGCATCTGGAATGAGCGCATTGGCCCTCTGTATGATGAGTGTAAAAAAGGATCTAGGATTACCGATTAACAACTTCATGGAAGAAGCATCTAACGCGGCACGTTTAGGGTCAGGATCCGGCTCGCGCTCCTTATTTGGACCATTGGCCGCATGGGGTGAACACGCAGAGATTGACGGCAGTAGTAATGAATTTGCGGTTGCTTTCTCGGATGTAGATCCAATATTCAACTCGTTCCAAGACACTATTCTACTCGTAGATAAAGGTGAAAAGACAGTGAGTAGCACTGTCGGGCATGGGCTAATGAATGGTCACCCGTATGCTGCAACTCGTTTTGAGCAAGCCCATAAAAACCAAAGTGCTCTTCTTACATCATTGCTTGAAGGCGATCTTGACACGTTTGGCGCCATTGTAGAGAGCGAGGCATTAACCTTGCACGGTATGATGATGACATCGATGCCTTATTTTATGCTCATGAAACCTAATACTCTCGAGGTTTTAAACAAAATTTGGGCGTACCGAGAAGAAACTAAGCACCCCGTTTACTTTACTCTTGATGCGGGTGCAAACGTGCACGTACTGTATCCGAAATCGCACAAAGATGTCATTATCAGCTTTATAGACAGCGAATTAAGAACATTCTGTAAGGATGATAGTTATCTTTGTGACGAGGTTGGTCAAGGACCAGTCCAACTATAAATAAAAGTATGAGTCGTTCAAATCCATTATTTTACGGTAAAATATTACTCTTCGGTGAGTATGGAATTATCAAGGACAGCATGGGTCTTAGTATTCCTCATACATACTATAGAGGGGCTTTTCAATTTGAGACGTCTTTTAACCAAGATCAATCTAAGAGCAATGCGAACCTTTTCAAATACCTAGAGTACTTGAAAAGCGATGAAGCGCCTTGTCGCTTCAATACTGCCGCCTTGGAAAGTGATTTAAACAGTGGATTGTACTTTGATTCTTCTATACCTCAAGGCTTCGGTGTAGGAAGCTCAGGTGCCTTGGTTGCTGCTATTTACGACAAGTACTGTGAGGAGAAAATCTCAAAGAATCCACAGCACTCATCAGAAATTAAGGCACTTAAAAATATTTTCAGCTGGATGGAGAGCTACTTCCATGGAAAGAGCAGCGGTATCGATCCGACGATTTGCTATATGGGACTTCCACTTTTAATCAAAAGCAAGGATGAGCTAGGCTCAGTAAGCCTTCCGACCACATCAACAGGTACTGGCGCCGTATTCTTACTAAATTCTGGAGCCCCAGGCGAGACGCAACCCATGGTTGAAATATTCATGGATAAGCTCAAAGAAGAGGGTTTCAGAAACATGCTTAAAAACCAATTCATCAAATACAACGATGCTTGCATTAAGGCATTTGTCGAAGGAAACACTAACCCACTATTCAGAAACCTCAAGAAATTAAGTAAGCTGGTCTTGGAGAATTTCGAGCCAATGATTCCAAAAGGTTTCCACAATTTATGGAAACAAGGATTAGAGTCTGAGGAGTACTTTCTCAAACTATGTGGGTCCGGTGGAGGTGGATTCGTAATGGGTTTCACTCGAGACTACGAGAAAACTAGCGAACTACTCAAACAATACCAGCCCGAAGTTGTCTATAGGTTTTGAAAAAACTGAGCCAAAACCGCCTTCAATTCGTCAAAGTATTAGCACTCCTTAGTCAGATACGCTGGTACAACATTGCACTTTTAGTTCTTGGTCAATACCTCATCGCCATCTTCGTCTTTGCTCCTCAAGATGGACGCATAAAAACTTTTTACGATACCAATACCCATAGCATTGCTTGGGCCGGTGCTCTTATCATGGCTTTTGGTTTTCTAATCAATTCGTTCTATGATCAACAAGCCGACAGTATTAATCGTCCTATGCAAAGTGCCTTTGAACGATTAGTAAGCAAGCGCACTAGTCTCAATACCGCGCTTCTCACATTGGTAATGGGTCTTCTTCTTGCCTGGAGCGTAAGTATTAAAGCAGTAGTGTTTTTTGGTTCATTTGCTGTGGGACTGTGGTACCACAGTCACCGACTGAGAAACATCCCTATCGTATCACATACTAGCGCGGCCATATTGGCACTAACACCTTTTTTCGGTATGTCCGTTTACCACAATTATAGTTCACTGCACACCTTCGCCTACGGTGCCTTACTTGGCCTGACTCTTTTCTCGAGAGAGCTACTCAAGGACTTATTGATGCTTAAAGGCGATATACTTTCTGGTCGAAGAACCATTGCCAGCGAATACGGTGAAGAAAGCACTCGAAATACCCTTTTAGTCAGTGCAATGATTGCATGGATACCAGCATTCTTTACAAGAGATCTCTTTAACGAATACGCAGCAACAGGCATCTTCGTGATCCTTGTTCTCCTGAGCACTGCAAACTTAATTGCATTAAAAGCAAAGGATGTAAACGGATTACGCTGGGCACATTTGACCTATAAGGTTATTCTAATTCTAGGGATTCTAACTCTCCCACTGCTGTAGTTTAGCGCAGGATGTTCAAAGTACCGGTGAAGATTTCAATCTCATCAAACGGCAAATCAGCGATGAGTCGGTAACCGTAGGCACCTACCGGTAGAGGGTGACCTTTAAATATTCCGTCCCAACATTCGGTAATTTCCTTAGTATGAAAAACTTCATTACCCCAACGATCAAAAACAGAGAATTCGTAGCCTTCAAAGCCGACACCTTTGATTTCTAAACACTCATTTAGCC
>CAJWZE010000043.1 GCA_913049845.1 uncultured Cryomorphaceae bacterium | reverse complement strand
CTTCATATCAGCATCTTCAATAGCGTTTACCATTACGTTGCGGGCACCCAAACCTTCTGGATGCGGTGCAGTCAAGTGGTGAGCATCAGCGCTAAGGCCGCCACCAACCATTTCGGCATATATTTTCGCACCACGCGCTTTAGCGCGTTCGTACTCTTCTAGAATAATACCAGCACCACCCTCACCCATAACGAATCCGTCGCGTTCCGCGTCGAAAGGGCGTGAAGCGGTTTTTGGGTCATCATTGCGGGTAGAAAGAGCATTCATCGCATTAAAACCACCCATCCCTACAGGGTTGATAGCGGCCTCCGAACCTCCTGTTACTATAATATCAGCCTTGCCGAGGCGGATGAGGTTGAAAGAGTCGATGAGGGCATTTGTTGAAGAGGCGCACGCACTTACTGTAGTGTAATTTGGACCGCGCAAACTATGCAACATAGAAATGCGGCCTGGAGTGATATCCGATATCATCATTGGAATGAGGAATGGGTTGAAGCGTGGTTTGAGCTCGTTGTCCACGAATCCTTTTACTTGCTCGAAAAAGGTATCAATACCCCCAATTCCAGAACCCCAAATAACGCCTATTCGGTCGAGGTTTTCTTTGTTAAAATCCAATCCGGAATCGGCAATAGCTTCATTAGCCACCACCACCCCGAATTGTGTAAATCGATCCATACGACGAGCTTCCTTACGGTCGAGCAAGTCGCTGGGCTGGAAGCCTTTGACCTCACACGCGAAGTGCGTTTTAAATAGCGAAGCATCGAAACGAGTGATTGAGTCGGCACCCGAAGTGCCCGCAACTAAATTATTCCAAGTTTCTTCGGCTGTGTTACCCACAGGAGTGAGCGCACCTAGCCCAGTAACTACGACACGTTTAAGGCTCATAAACGTAAATTTTATTTATGCAAGAGCTTCTTCGATGTACGAAATAGCTTGACCAACAGTTCCAATGTTCTCTGCTTGATCGTCTGGGATCTGGATGTCAAATTCTTTTTCGAACTCCATGATTAACTCAACGGTATCCAAAGAATCGGCACCAAGGTCGTTAGTGAAGCTTGCTTCTGCGTTTACTTCGTTTTCGTCAACGCCTAGTTTGTCAACGATGATCGCGGTTACTTTAGCTGAAATATCAGACATGATTAAAAAGGTTTAAATAATCGGCACAAAGAAAATAAAAACTTCCCATATCCTAACCCCCACGAATTAGGTGGTAAATTTGCCTTGTTAAGGCATAAAAAAGATGCTTAAAATCGCCATACTAGCCTCAGGATCAGGAAGTAACGCCCAGGCGTTGATAGAGCATTTCGCTCAAAGTCCATGGGGCCGTATAGAAATATTAGTTACGAACAACCCACAAGCGGGGGTAATCCAACGCGCTGAAAGACTAGGAGTTGCATGCAAAATCTTTAATCCAAAGACCCAGTGTGATGAAATTTTATTGCTATTAGAGTCAAGTGCCGACATTATTTTGTTGGCAGGTTATTTGAGAAAGATTCCGGTGAATTGGACTCGTGCATTTGAAGGGCGTATGTTCAATATTCATCCCTCATTGCTGCCTAAGTTTGGCGGTAAGGACATGTACGGTAGATATGTACACGAGGCGGTGAGCGCGGCGGGAGAATCAGTCACGGGTATTACCGTTCATCACGTAAATGAAAATTACGATGACGGAGCCATCGTGGCGCAATACGAGGTTGAAATAACTCCAGGGGAGGCGCCCCACTCCATTGAGGAGAAGGTGCGTGCGTTAGAGCTGGAGTATTTTGGCCCGACCATAGAATCTTGGATAGCACAACTGAACGAACAACAATGGAGGTGATTATTTATACAGATGGCGCAGCAAGCGGTAACCCTGGACCAGGAGGTTATGGCGTGGTTATGGAGAGCAGCTCAGGTCACCGGAAGGAATTGAGCGGCGGTTTTGCACGAACCACCAACAATCGCATGGAGCTGTTGGCTGCGATCAAGGGTTTACAGGCGCTTAAATCAACAGGGCACCAAGTTCAAGTGGTGAGCGATAGTAAATACGTTGTAGATGCGATTAACAAGGGATGGTTAAAAAACTGGGTTCAGAAAGGGTTTAAGGACAAGAAAAACACTGATTTATGGTGTAAACTATTGCCCCTATTGGAGCGTTACCACCCGACCTTTACTTGGGTCAAGGGGCATAATAATCATTCTCAGAATGAGCGTTGCGATGCCCTGGCCGTAGCTGCGAGCAAGGGCCCTAAATTACCGCCAGATCCCGGCTATTCAGATTAAAGCTTGATGTATTCTTCGGGGTTGATGGCGTAGCCGTCGTACCAAAGTTCGAAGTGAAGATGAGGCCCGGTAGAGTTTTCTCCGCTATTTCCAATGATGGCAATGGCCTCTCCGCTCCGGACAAAATCACCGATAGACTTTAGTAAAGCGCTATTGTGTTTGTATGCGCTGATTAGGTTGCGCTCGTGTTGCACGATGATCACATGGCCTGTTTCACTGGACCAATCGGCATAGACAATGGTTCCTTCGTAGCAAGATTTCACCGGTGTGTTTTTGGGTGCGGCGATGTCTACGGCATAATGCCCTTTTCCCGACTCAAAGCGGGATGTCACAAGGCCGTCTACTGGCGCCATCAGCTGCGGGATGTCCAATTCCGGCGCGTTTTGATCTAAGGTAAATTCATTTTCTTCTTCGACCCATTGACGAAAGGCGCTGTCCTGTGCGCTTGGGCTCGACAGTTCTATTACATCCAGGGAATCCTCACCTTCTTGAAGATCGATGAGGACGGAATCTACGACTTCGCCGTTTAAAATTCTTAGTACAGCATTGATATATTGATTGTTTAACCGTACTGAGGCTTCCAAGCTGTCCGCCTTGAGGGCCAGGTTGATTGATTCACGGCGTAATTTTGAGGAGGCATATCCAGGTATCATCTCCTTCAGCGGCGTGTAGGCTATGACCAGGGTGGTGATGGCAATGGTAAATAGAATAGTAAACACGCTACCGGTAAAGATTGCGAGTGGGCTAAGCTTTACCGTCATTACCTCTTCGAAGGTGTCGTCGTTCAGAATTACGAAGCGGAATTTGTTCCGCCAGCGCTGAACACGTTTCTGATTTTTAGATTTTTTTGCCATGTTGGTCACAAATATCGGGCGTAGTATTTCTCCCGCGGTGTGAAATAAAATAATTTTAACGCGTTATTACACCTGATGGGTTTTCGAAAACACATACCCCTGCTCCTTACCGCCATGGTTTTGTCGAACTGTTCGACCACCAAAGACCGTTGGATCAACCGCCAGTACCACGAAACGACTGCGCATTATAATGCATTCTTTAACGGTGAGGAGGCGCTTAAGGAAGCGGTGAGCGCGTTTGAAAAATCTGAGGAATACGATTTTGAGGTCCTGCTTCCCATTTATTATTGGCCGAACGAAAAGCAGGCACCACAAATGTTTGCCAAGATGGACCGGGCCTTGGAGAAGAGCGCGAAAGTCATCAAAAACCACAGCATGGTGTTCCGTGGTGAGCAGAAAAACGACTATGTTTTTAAGGCTTACCTTCTAATTGCAAGAGCACGATTCTATAAAAACGAATGGATTCAATGTATTGAGGCGGCGTCCTATATGGAGGACCAGTTTCGTGGTATTGAGAAGGCGGAGGATGAGGTTTTTTGGGCCCAATTATTGGCGGCTCAAACTCATATTCGCATGGACAACGCCTTTCAGGCTGAGCAAATCTTAGATGAGGTTTACACCAAGGAATTACCCAAGGCTATGCTTTTCGAGGCGCAGAAAACCATGGCGGCGTTACACATTCATAAGAAATCTTGGGGGCTGGCACAGCGGTGGGTGGAGAGCGCAGCGGAATTGGCCCCAAATAAGGCGCAGAAAGTTCGACTCACCTACTTGAATGCCCAGCTCTATGCCCTGTTGAAAAAAGGGTATGAGAGTGCGCTTGCCTATAAGAAAGTGCTAAAGCTGCATCCTGACGATTACGATATCACGTTCTCGGCGCAGATCAAACGCGCAGAGAATTTTGATGTGTACATGGAGGATATTGCGGTCCTTGAGAAGGATTTGGAGAAGCTGCTTAGCGACGACAAGAACATCACCTATCGCGATCAGATTTACTATGTGTGGGCGCTGAAGAGATTGGATTTGGAGCATTTCTCAGAAGCAGAGAAGTTGTTGGTTCAGAGCATTCAGAGCTCGGTGGAAAATCCGAAGCAGAAGGGCAAGAGCTATTTGGCGCTTGCTGATGTGGCCTTTGATTTCCGCCATTTTGTTCCGGCTCAAGCATATTACGACAGCGCATTAGCAGTATTGCCTGCTGGATATGGCGGGTTGGATACGCTGCAACATAGGAAGACCGTTTTGGACGAAATGGTTTTGGCGATTAATGCTATTATGCTGGAGGATAGTTTGCAGGCTATGTATGGTATGAGCGAAATGGATTTGCGTAAGAAATTTGGTCGATTCATTGAGGAGAAACAAAAGCGCGAAGAAGAAGCCCGGCGCAGAGCCGAACTTGCTGAAATGCGCGCCGAGCAAAACGCGTTGCTGGCGAACGCTGGACCTCAGGCAATTGGCGGAGGTGAATGGTATTTCTTTAACGCCCAAGTGCGAACGGGTGGGCTCGCTTCTTTTAAGCGTACTTGGGGCGACCGACCGCTTGAAGACCATTGGCGCACAAAAGACAAGCCGACCCAAGGTTTTGGTGGGGTAGTAGATTTTGCGAACGCGGATGATGGAGCGGATAGTACGGAGGTGGCCCTGCCTTCAAACGATAATTCCGTCGAGTACTATTTATCTCGCGTTTTACGATCGCAGGCGGATTATAACCAAAGTTTGCTTAGAGAAGCTATGGTGAAGGCTGAGCTTGGTTTCATATACAAGGATGGCTTGAGCGATTTGGTCGCGGCAGATTTGGCGTGGCTAGATTATTTGAAGGAGTTTGAGAGTTATGCTCAATTAACTCCAAAGGTGCTTTACGGACTATATTTATTGCGTGGGGAACAATCAGACATAGAATACCAAGAAAAAACCAAGGAAAAGCTTCTTAAAGAGTACCCTAATAGCCCATATGCTGCCTTGCTTCGTGGAGAAATGAAGGCGCCTCAGGTGCCCCGTGAAGAGCAGGAAGCTTATGATGCGGCTTTTATAGCATTTGAGTCAGGGAGTTTGAAAACAGCACAAAAGAAATTGGATCTATTTATTGCCCAATATCCTAAAACATCTCTACGTGCGAAAGCCCAAATGTTGCAAGCCTTCATCTATGGCGCGGATAAAAAAGAAGACGAGGTGGTTACCGCCTTGAAAGGCGTGGTTAAGGAATATACGGATTCGGAAGAATCGACGGTGGCCGCTCAAATTTTAGCTTTATTAATGGACGATAATGAAGGAAGGAAACAAGATTTCGAGGGCTCGGGAGACAAAAAAGTCCAGAAAATTGATTTTCCCGAACAGCCTAATGCACCGCACAAATTCATTCTTGCCATTCCTGCTGAAAACTCAAACATAAACGATCTTCGAAATACTTTGGCGGACTTTAATAAAGAGCACTTTAAGTTCGACAACCTAAGGATTCAGAACATCTTCTACGATCAAGCCACCCAACTTATAATTGTTAGTGGCTTGAGAACCAAAGAGAAAGCCGAGGTATATTTGAATACTTTTAGTACTTTAGGCGGCCCTTTAGAGCAATACTATCCTAAAGCGATAAGTGAGGCGTTTTACATCAACAACCCTAACTTCGGGAAGGTGTACCGCGACAAGGTTCTAAAGGAATATGTACAACATTTTAAGAAACTATGATGTCTACAGCTAAAAAATACCAAGAAAATTCGCAAGGTTCGAATAGAATTCTTGCAGGAACAAGTATTGAAGGGGATTTGCTATCAGATGGCGATGTTCGTATCGATGGGAAAGTGAAGGGCAATATAAAAGTTGCCGGAAAGCTTGTTATTGGGGAGCAAGGGGTTATAGAAGGAGAGGCCGAGTGCAAGAATGCATCGATTGCCGGAAGGGTAGAGGGAACCCTGAAGGTTGCTCAAATGCTTTCTATTGTGCAAACAGGTAAATTGAACGGTCAGGTGCTTACAGAAAAACTCTCTGTTGAGCCTGGTGCAGAGCTCAACGGCTCGATATCTATGAATACCGTATTGCGCAAGATGGCTAAAGAAGAGGAAGCCAACTCTCGGACGGCATAATTACGTGTCTTTTTTATGACTCAAAATAAATTTCTCCGCCTTAGTGCTGTCGGGGTTCAAATGGCCGTGCTCATTTACTTGGGCTCGGAATTGGGTAAGTACCTAGATGAGAAATATTCACCTGAAAAGAACCTCTTTACGGCACTTTGTGTGATAGTGGCGGTTGGGATTTCCCTGTATCAACTCATAACCGCTCTTCCGAAAGAAGAGTAATAAGGATGTTTGAAAAGTATTTTTATCGCATACTGATTTCTTTATCCGCATTTCTTTTTTGCGTACACGGCTTGATTATTTCTTCGGGCTTTTCGTTTGTGTTATTTCTCTCTTATTTTATTAACGTATTCTTGGCAGTCTCAGGCTATTTCATCATTTATAAATTGAGACTCAAGCACCCTGAGAAGCTCGGCTTCATTTTTATGGGGCTAAGCGGCTTGAAGTTTGTGGTGTTTTTCATCGTGCTTCAGCCACTATATAATGAAGACGATAATATGTCTATTATTGAGTTTGGGATGTTCTTCATTCCCTATTTTGTAACTACGTCTACAGAAACTATTGCGCTGGCACGGATACTCAATAAAGAATAGTATTCCAAGGTGAATTTAACTTGTTGATTTTTGGGTATAAATTCGTGCTAAACAGGCAGTGATTAGTGAGGCAGTTTTCTTGGCAATAAAAAGTTAATAATACTTCCCCGCGTAGGGATTAAGTGTTAATTTCGCATCGTTTGCAAGACGTCTAAATTTCTGAAACAGGAAATGCATTACAATATGTACTCGAAGCTCTCCGTGTCCTTAGCCTTGATAGGCGCGATAACTTTCTCTGTTCCCGCATTCGCCCAAGACTACAATCATCACGAGGATTCACACGCTGTAGCTTCGCATGATACACATGATCACACGGACTTGGAACGCGGCCTTGATGTTAAGGCACAAATTAAGGAAACCATTGAGCACCACCTCGCGGATTCTTATGAGTTCACTATTACTGAGGGCGTTGGTTTCCCATTGCCTGTAATTCTTTTTGATGAAGGACTTAAAGTTTTCTCGTCTTCTAAATTTCACCACGGCGAGTCTGTGGCAGAGGTAGATGGAAATCACTACGTGTTGCATCACAGTAAAATATACAAAACCGACGCCTCAGGGGACTTATCTATGGATGAACATCATCATCCAACCAATGTCATGCCTCTTGACTTTTCAATTACGAAGAACGTATTCATGATTTTGGTTATGGCCGGCTTCATGCTTTTCCTTTTTCAACGAGTGGCCAAGGCTTACCAGAGCGACCAAACACCAAAAAAGGCGGGGCGTTTCCTTGAGCCGATTATTATTTATATACGCGATGAGATAGCTATTCCAAACATCGGTGAAAAACACTACAAGAAGTATATGAGCTATTTGCTTACGGTGTTCTTCTTTATTTGGTTTATGAATCTAGTGGGCATGACGCCACTAGGAATTAATGTGACAGGCAATATCGCGATTACGTTCTCTCTTGCGCTAATTACTTTTATAATTACGCAAATTTCTGGGAACAAGCATTATTGGCAACATATTTTATGGATGCCAGGTATACCCGTGATATTGAAACCGGTCATGGCGATTATTGAAATCTTAGGGTTATTTATAAAACCATTTTCATTGATGATGCGCCTTTATGCCAATATGCTGGCAGGTCATGTCGTAATAATGAGCATTATAGGTTTAATTTTTGTCTTCGGAAGCTGGTTGATTGCCCCTGCTTTTTTTGGGCTAACACTAGTGTTGTCGCTGTTAGAGGTTTTAGTAGCGGCATTACAGGCATATATTTTTACTATGCTAACAGCGCTTTACTTTGGTTCAGCGGTAGAAGAGCATGAACACCACTAAATATTGAGTATTAATTAAATTATATATACTATGGAAATCCCTGAAATTATAGGTGCCGGTTTGTGTGCCATCGGTGTTGGTTTAGGCATCGGTAGAATTGGTGGTTCAGCAATGGAAGCCATTGCTCGTCAACCAGAAGCTACAGCTAAAATTCAAACAGCAATGCTTATTGCGGCGGCACTTATCGAAGGTTTCGGTTTTGCTGCGCTTTTCGCGAAGTAATTGAAGATTAAAGCAGAGTGTAACGGTTGGTTACTCTCTGCTTTTTAAACCTTTGTAGTATAGTTTAATTACACATAATTAAGATATGGATAAGTTAATTCACGATTTTTCATTCGGCCTATTTATATGGCAGCTCTTGGTCTTCGTCGCCCTTATATTCTTATTAAAGAAATATGCATGGAAACCAATTCTTGATGCGGTAAATGCTCGTGAAGAGTCTATTGAAGGAGCATTGAAAGCCGCTGAAAAAGCGCGAGAAGAAATGAAATCGCTTCAATCCGATAACGAAGCCATTTTGAAAGAAGCACGCGAAGAGCGTGAGCGCATTCTTAAAGAGGCTCGTGACATGAAAAACAAGATTGTTGTAGAGGCTAAGGAAGCTGCAAGTGCAGAAGCTGATAAAACAGTTGCCGCAGCAAAAGCAACTATTGAAGCTGAGAAAAAAGCAGCTGTTTTCGAGCTTAAACAGCAGGCCGCTGCATTGAGCATTGAGGTAGCTGAAAAAGTTTTAGGTCAAGAATTGAGCGATGCAAACAAGCAAGCCGAAATGATTGACAAGATCATCGACGACGTTAAATTCAACTAGGACTCATAATGAATTACCCTCGAGTAGCTTCAAGATACAGTAAAGCGCTATTGGATTTGGCGGTTGAGCAAAACACGCTAGATCGAACCCAAGCCGATGCCCAATCTATGACCAAGGCAATTGCGGAATCCAAAGAACTAGAACAGTTGTTAAAAAGTCCTATTGTTAAGGCAGACAAGAAGCAGGCTATTTTGAAAGAGATATTTGCCGGTAAATTTTCGTCGTTGTTTGAGGACTTCGTTATGTTGTTGACTAATAACGGCCGTGAAGGACACCTTGCTTCAGTATGTGCGAAGTTCCAAAATGACGTACTTCAACACAAAGGAATCGTTGAAGCACATGTTGTAAGCGCCATTTCTTTGAACGATGCAGATAAAAAGAATTTAGCAGCAAAGCTTGGCGCGCAACTAGGTAAAGAAATCCTACTTACAGAAAGTGTAGACGCCTCAGTAATTGGAGGTTTAAAACTACAGGTAGAGGGATATGAATTAGATAATACTATATCCGGTAAGCTCCGTACGTTACGCAATGCTATGTTGAGCTAACCCAACGAATTATAATAAAACAAAGACCCTAAAAAAAGGATCATGGCAGATGTAAATCCAGCTGAAATTTCAGCAATTCTTAAGCAACAACTTTCCGGATTTGACGGAGGTGCGAGCCTACAGGAAGTAGGTACTGTATTGGAAGTGGGTGACGGTATCGCTCGAGCATACGGTTTGACAAACGCTCAATCTGGAGAGTTGGTTGAATTTGAAAACGGTCAGAAAGGTATCGTATTGAACCTTGAAGAAGATAACGTAGGTATTGTATTGCTTGCGCCGTCCACAAATATTAAAGAAGGTTCAACCGTTAAACGCACAAACACTATTGCTTCTATAAACGTGGGTGAAGGAATGGTTGGACGTGTTGTTGATACATTGGGTAACACTATTGACGGTAGGGGGGATATCGCTGGCGAAACTTATGAGATGCCTTTAGAACGAAAGGCGCCAGGAGTGATCTTCCGTCAGCCGGTAAATGAGCCGATGCAAACAGGTATTAAGTCTATTGATGCGATGATTCCTATTGGTCGTGGTCAGCGTGAGTTGATCATTGGTGACCGTCAGACAGGTAAGACGACTGTTGCCATCGATACCATTATTAACCAGAAAGAATTCTTCGAAGCGGGCCAGCCTGTTTACTGTATCTACGTTGCTGTAGGTCAGAAAGGCTCTACTGTTGCTGGTATTGCTAAAACATTGGAAGATGCAGGCGCCTTGCAGTACACAACTATCGTGGCAGCAAATGCTTCAGATCCGGCTCCTATGCAGTTCTACGCTCCATTTGCTGGCGCTGCCATTGGCGAATACTTCCGGGACACAGGCCGTCCAGCACTAATTATATACGATGACCTTTCCAAGCAAGCGGTTGCATACCGTGAGGTGTCACTACTTCTTCGCCGTCCTCCAGGCCGTGAGGCATATCCAGGAGACGTATTTTACTTGCACTCAAGATTATTGGAGCGTGCTGCCAAGGTAATCGCTGACGATACTATTGCTGCACAAATGAATGACCTTCCTGAATCCTTAAAAGGAAAAGTAAAAGGGGGTGGTTCGTTGACAGCACTTCCTATTATCGAAACACAGGCCGGCGATGTATCTGCCTACATCCCGACTAACGTGATTTCTATTACCGATGGACAGATTTTCTTGGAAGCAGATTTGTTCAACTCTGGGGTACGTCCTGCTATAAATGTAGGTATCTCAGTATCTCGCGTAGGAGGTTCTGCTCAGATTAAGCCAATGAAGAAAGTATCAGGTACATTAAAGCTTGACCAAGCACAGTACCGTGAGCTAGAAGCATTCGCCAAGTTTGGCTCTGACCTTGATGCTGCGACTATGTCAGTAATCAACAAAGGTGAGCGTAACGTAGAGATCTTGAAACAAGGCGTGAATCAGCCAATGTCTGTAGCGCACCAAGTAGCAATTATTTACGTTGGGGTGAAGGGAAAACTAAACAAGGTTCCTACCAACCAAGTGAAGCCATTTGAAAGTGCGTTAATTGAGTACATGAAAGCAAACAAGAAAGACGCATTGAACGCCATCGCAGTGGGCAAGTGGTCTGATGCTGAAATTAGCGCCATTGAAGCCTCAGTTGCTGAGGTTCTTCCTAACTACGAAGCATGATAGTAAACCACGGATTAGGTCAGAAAACAACGTCTTATGGCTAACTTAAAAGAGCTTAGAAATAGAATTACTTCTGTAGGCAGTACAATGAAGATTACTTCCGCCATGAAAATGGTGAGTGCTGCGAAGCTTAAAAAGGCTCAAGAAGCTATTGTTCAGATGAGACCTTATGCCTCTAAGTTGACCGAAATCCTTCAGAAGGCTTCAGGCACTTTGGACTCAAGCGAAAACCCCTACGGGCAGGTTCGCGAAGGCAACAAGGTTCGTTTGGTGATTGTTACTTCAAATCGAGGACTATGCGGGGGCTTTAACTCAAGTATCGTAAAAAAGACGAAGAGCTATATGGAGGCTAATCCAGCAGATTATACCCTTTCTACCATCGGAAAGAAAGGCGGCGAAGCATTCAAACACGATACGCGCGTAAGTACTCGTAATACCAAGCTTTGGGATGACATAACTTTTCAGGGTGCAAAAGAACAAGCCCAGCAATTAATGGATGGCTTCTTGGCCGGAGAGTTCGACAAGGTGGTTATTCTATATAACTCGTTCAAGAATGCAGCGGTACAAGAACCAACAGCGGAACAATTCCTTCCTATAGCAATGGACGAATCAGAAGGTCCTGCGGATACGACAGAATACATCTACGAGCCGGGCAAGACTGAAATCTTGAAGGATTTGATTCCGACCTCGTTGAAAACCCAGTTGTTTGCGGCTTTATTAGACGCCAATGCTTCTGAACACGGTGCGCGTATGACTGCCATGCATAAGGCAACTGACAACGCCGAGGCCCTGCAAGGTGATCTAAAGTTGGAATACAATAAGGCACGCCAGGCTGCTATAACAAACGAAATCCTTGAGATCGTTGGTGGCGCAGATGCCTTAGCGGGGTAATTAACTTTAGCAAACTATTAATAAAGGCCTTGGATTCTTCTGCGGCCTTCTCATTTTGTATCAGATCAGGCTGTCGTATAAACGTCTTGCGAATCTTACTTTGGATTCATTATTATCATTTATAAGTTTGTAATAACAGACCACCTTACTGTTGT
>CAJWZE010000042.1 GCA_913049845.1 uncultured Cryomorphaceae bacterium | reverse complement strand
TGTATTGCTCTACCAACTGAGCTAAGAGATCAAACTAATCCGCTTTGGGGCTGCAAATATACAGCTGATTTTAAATTTTGCAACGCACCAATAAAAAAAAACAAGCTTCTTTTAACAGGTCTATTTTAACCTATTGATTCGCTGTACTTTTGTGACAAATATTTCCTATGAAAGTTTTCTTAATCGGCTATATGGCAAGCGGAAAATCCACTCTTGGAAAAGCACTTGCGCAGAGGAGGGCACTGCCTTTTGTAGACTTGGATATTGAAATTGAGAAAGCTGCGGGTGCATCTATCTCCGAGATTATTGATTCCAAAGGCGAATTACATTTCCGTAAGCTTGAAAGCACAGTTCTAAAAGAGCTTTTAGCGCAGTATGTAACTGCTGTATTTGCCATTGGTGGAGGCACACCCATTTTCTACAATCATATGGATCTGCTGAACGAGCAAGGGGTGACCATCTTCTTGGATGTTCCAGTAGGAGAATTGGCCAAACGGTTGGAGGGAGACATCGTTCGTCCACTCATTCAAAACAAAGAGGATGTTGCGGAATTTGTCGCGAAGCACATATTTGAGCGCCGTCCATATTACAGTCAGGCAAAGCATCGCATTGCGGGACCTAATATTTCAATTGAAGAAATAGCGGCCGTATTAAACTAGGCACACGTTTACTGCCGTACCATTCTCTACATTGAGTTTTACAGTCTCTTGGAGCGTGGTGCTCAAACTCAACCCCTTGATATCGGCTTTCACAGGATAACGCTTGTGACTTCTGTCTACCAGTACCGTTGTGCTGAGCTGCTGTGGGTGGAATTCCATTAATTTGATCACTGCCCAAAGTAGGGTACGACCGCTGTTGAGTACATCGTCTATTAAAGCTACCTGCGCACCTGAAGGTAAATCAATCTGCATATTGACAGGCTTCGGATTATCTTTGTCCAATGCCAATTCCATTAGCTCAATCTTGATATCACTGATGGCATTTAGTCTACTAACGAGCTGCTCTGCGAGCCAATATCCGTTGCCTTGGATACCCACTACGTACAATTTCTCCGCTTTGCTGTGTCTATCGTACAGTTCCCAAGCCAAGCGTTGAACTGTACGTGCAATGGCCTCTTTGCCTAAGATTTCTGGTGTATTCGAACTCATTTGATGAAATTACGCCTTTAAGACTAATTGAACAACGTTTTCAACGTGATGTGTCTGCGGGAACATATCGACCGCTCGACTTTGCCTGACCGTATATTTCTCTGCCAGCAAACCAATATCCCTAGCCTGAGTTGCAGAATTGCAGCTCACGTAGACAATTTTAGCAATCTCCAAATCAAGTAGCAGTTGCACCACATCACCGTGCATACCTTCTCGCGGTGGATCGGTCACTAGGATGTTTGGCTTTCCATGCTTCGCGATAAAATCGGCATTGAAGACATCCTTCATATCCCCGTCATAGAATATCGCATTGTCAATTCCATTGTTCGCGGCATTTAGCTTGGCATTTACGATAGCTTCCGGGACCAATTCGATCCCGACTACCTCCTTTGCCTTTTCCGCCATAAATAGGGCAATAGTCCCTATCCCGGTGTATAGGTCAAAGACCAGATCATCCTCTTGGATATCGGCCATATCTAGGGCCACTTTGTACAGCTCATATGCTTGGAGCGGGTTGGTTTGGTAAAAACTCTTTGGGCCAATTTTAAAACGTAATTCCCCTTGTTCGCTGTACTTCGGCATAGCTTCTTCGATAAATCCTGGACCACTGTAAGTAATAACCTCTTGATCGTAGATGGTATCGTTTTGCTTCTCGTTAATTACGTACTGCAGCGTCGTAATCTGTGGGAAGACCTTATCTATATCGGCCAACAAAGCTTCGCGCTCTGCTTTGAGTTCCGTTTTGAATTGGATTAATACCAACACTTCTTTGGTACTCGCTACACGAATCATCATAGTACGTAGCCAACCTTCCTGGCTGCGCGCGTGGAAGAAGGGTAAGTCGCGCTCAATGGCCCAATCGCGTACAAAGTTGCGAATAGCATTGCTCGGGTCTGGTTGCAGGTGACATATATCAATATCAAGCACCTTGTCCCAAAATCCTGGGATGTGGAAACCGGCGCCTCGGCGCTCTGAAAACTCTTTGCCGCTGTCTAATTGTTCCTGAGTCAACCACTTGTTGTTAGTGAAGCTGAATTCAAGCTTGTTCCGGTACATATACTGCTGTCTGCTACCCAAAATAGTGTGGAACTTTTCGGGAGTAACATGGCCAATTTTCTTCAAATTAACACGCACCTCTTTTTCCTTGTATTCGAGTTGCTTTGCGTAGTCTAGGTTCTGCCACTTACAGCCGCCACAAACTCCAAATTGTTGGCATTTTGCCTTTACGCGGTCTGGACTGGAGGTATGGATATTGATGACTTTACCTTCGAGGTAATTGCGGCGCTTTTTGGTGACTTGAACGTCAACTACATCCCCAGGAACACCCCCTGTCACAAAAACTACGCGTTCGTTGTAACGGCCCACGGCCTTGCCTTTATTGCCAATATCTGTGAGCTGCATCCGCTCGATATTTGGTATGCGTATACTTTTCCTGCCCATGGGGGTAAAAGTACATCGAAATATAAGAGTATTGGAAACGAAAAAGGGCGACCTAGAGGCCGCCCTTAAAATTATAATTTGAGTCTTCTATGATTAGCGAACAACCACTGGTTCGGCGTGAGTTGTACCTTCTTTGCTCACAACAACGAGATAAGACCCTTTTGCGAGCCCTTCTGTTGGAATACGCAATGAGTTTCCTGCGCTTAGCTCGCTTTCAAACCCTTGAATTTCCTGACCCAATAGGCTGATAAGCTTGACAGTTGCAGTACCCTCAAAGTTGCCTTCAACAGTAATAAAATCTGTTGCTGGGTTCGGGTAGATATTCAAGTTCGATGCCAATTCATTTTCGAATTGACCAATAGTATATGTAGCGTTCACACTCTGGAAGATTTCTTTGGTACTCATATCTTGAATCCAAGCAATCACACCAAGATTCCCGAAATCTTCAACTGTATGCTCAAAGTTTAAGTTCGCTGGAGACTGCGCATTGGGTGGCAACACGTAGTTACCGTTGAAAGTGTAACTCAACGTGTGTGTTACAGCAGTACCGGAGGTCAATGAAGCAATACTCTTGCCCGAAGACGATGGCATCATTTTCTTAACGACGTTGATGAATTCCGTCTCACCATTAGACTTTACATTAGCTGTATCGCGGTGCGAGTAAATCACAGCAAATAGTGCAAGATTGTTTGAAGTTACATCAGCAAGCGGGGTAATTTCAATAGTAGTTTCTACCGTTTTTGAGAAACGGCTGAACGTTGCATCCATCTCTACAAACGCAGGGACGTTTTGGTACTGATCGAAAACGGCCTGGGTTACGCTACTACCGTTGTTGTCCCAACCACCATCAATCTCTACACGAGGCACAGAGTTAATCGCGTAGAATGATCGGCGGACGCCACCTTCAGTCGTGTAATAAGGATCTCCCGTACCTGGCCAACTCATTTGGTATTTGAGAGAGCTGTACTCCCCTGGGTTAACATCAAATACGCTTTCCATCTGAACGTTTGCGGGGGTACACGGAGCACAAGTAGACGAAGTAAAGGTTTCAAACAGCGGGTAACGCGTCGTTAGTGCTGATACCACTTGAACGCTAGTCATGGCGGTATCGTTGCTCGTATTAGCGTCTGAATTTGAACCGTTTAGATTGCTTAACCATACTTTGATATCGTAAGTGCCAGTTGCCGAAGGCGTCCAGACTGTAGCTCCATTAGTTAATGTTGTTGAAGCACCTGAAGCGATACTTAAACCGGTCAATGTTTGCGAGGTAGCTACTCCACCGTTTACACTGTAGTTGATATCTGCACCAGTAATTGTTGCTGCACCATTGTTGACGAAATCAGCACTGATGGTAAATGGCGCGGAAGTAAGTGCAACAAACGGGTTCATATTCACAGTAACACCGGCCATCTCGTAATCCGGTTGTGTTCCTTGGATGAAAGTTTGGTGAGTATTATCGGTTCGGTCTGGTGCATTTGTAGAATTTGAAGATAAAGCAGAAATTTCATCTGTAGTTGCTGAATCTACGCGAACACCAACGTTCACAGTTCCTGTCCATCCGGCAGTACGCTGGTCTACGATGTAAATATTATTAGTCGTCTCTTCAAGTACGACCGACCAGTACGTCCAGTGTGAACCGGTAGTGCCCGTAGCGCTGTATGAAGAGAAAAGAATCCATTCCTGACGGTTTGGCGAAGTTCCGAAAGTTTTACGCGCCACCTGATCGTTAGATCCAGATCCGTTGATACCTAAAATACATACCGACGAATCTGGCACTGTCGAACTGCTCAAGCTTACTGCAGTTCCTGCGCTGTTGTTCGCTGGGGAAGAAAGCTGAGAGAACGTAACAATACCTGTGTTCGAAGCACGGTATGTAGTTACTGTATCGCCGTTGAACAAGAAAGTAAATGGGATGTTCTGCGCAGAAGAATAGCTACCTGCGGTTTGTTGTGCCGCCATAATCGACGTCCAGTTCGTTGGTAGACCTCCACCCACTGGGTATTCAGAATCTTCTTGGTTAATGTTGTTTGGATTGCCCGAGGCAGCCGTCAAATGGTAATATTGTGCTTCCGCGGTATTTCCTGCAAAAGCCACCACTAATAGGGAAAGTAATAGTTTTTTCATTTAGATATAATTAATAACGACCGGAAGTTAAACCAAATCCTGTAATAGACCCGCATCTAGGACTTATATTTGTCGAGAACCTGTAAATACTATGTTATGGCACAAACTTCAGTCTCATTAATAAATTTAGAAGACCGTTACGGCGCCCATAATTATCATCCTCTTCCAGTGGTCTTGGAATATGGAAAAGGCATTTACGTTTGGGATGTTGAGGGCAAAAAGTATTTTGACTTTTTAAGTGCATACAGTGCTGTAAATCAAGGCCATTGTCACCCAAAAATCATCGACGCATTGAAGTTGCAAGCAGAAGCACTTACTTTAACATCAAGAGCTTTTTACAACTCCTATCTTGGTCCATATGAGAAGTTTGTCACTGAGCTTTTCGGCTACGACAAGGTACTCCCAATGAACACGGGTGTTGAAGGTGGTGAAACTGCCAATAAACTTGCACGAAAGTGGGGCTACATGAAGAAAGGTATACCACATAACAAGGCGAGAATAATATTTGCAAAAGGCAACTTTTGGGGGCGCACATTAGCTGCCATATCTAGTTCTGATGATCCATTGTCATACGAAGGTTTCGGTCCTTATATGCCAGGTTACGATCTCATCCCGTTTAATAATCTAAATGCTTTGGAAACAGAACTAAAAGATCCTAACGTTTGTGCATTCATGGTTGAGCCTATCCAAGGAGAGGCGGGGGTTGTAGTCCCAGATGAAGGGTATTTGAAGGGGATACGAGATTTATGTACGAAATATAATGTGCTGTTTATTGCTGATGAAGTGCAAACTGGCATTGCACGTACAGGGAGATTATTGGCTACGGATTATGAGGATGCAAAACCAGATATTTTAATCTTGGGTAAGGCCTTATCGGGAGGAGTATTTCCTGTAAGTGCAGTTTTAGCTAATGATGAGGTAATGCTTTGTATTCAGCCAGGTGAACACGGTTCTACCTTTGGAGGAAATCCATTAGCATGTGCGGTAGCTAAAGCAGCATTAGAGGTAGTTCTTGATGAAAAACTTTCAAAGAATGCTTTTGAGCTGGGTGTTTATTTCCGCGAGAAAATGAACGCTATTATCGGCGAGACTAATTTAGTTAGCAAAGTTCGAGGAAAAGGACTATTAAATGCCATTGTCATCAACGATACTCCGGATAGTTCAACGGCTTGGGATATCTGTTTAGCCCTCAAAGACAACGGTCTTCTAGCAAAGCCAACTCACGGCAATATAATCCGTTTTGCTCCGCCACTCGTGATTAATAAGGAGCAGATGGACGAATGTGTTTCTATCATTCGTAAGACCCTACTCGAATTCCGTAAGTAAGATGAAACTGCGAGAGTTGTTTTTTCCCTACGATTACCGACCTGAGCATAATATGGCTCTGGACGGCTTAAGGGGGTGGGCAGTGTTGCTGGTGCTGCTTGGTCACTCTACAAACCAAGGCCTCAGCCCTTGGCTTGAGGGTACCTTTCTTTCGCGTGGTAAGCTCGGAGTATATCTATTTTTTATTATTTCCGCCTATCTGCTCGACAAGCAGATCATTCAGGTATGGCAACAGGGTAAAGGCAATCTGGACTATTGGCGCTACTACATTGGCCGCCGCATAATGCGTATTTTTCCACCGTTCCTGTTGGCCCTAATAACGTTCCGATTGATGAATGAGTCCGGCTACAAAGTGGTCATTAGCGAATGGTCCCAAGTTTGGGATCACCTGGCATTGATGCGTGGCGATCACATCTTTTGGTCCATTCCTACTGAATTCCGCTATTATTTGGTTAGCCCGCTATTGCTGTTGCTTTGCTTACGATTATTCAAATTACGAGGAGCCTATACGGTCCGATTCTTTTCTGCTATAATCCTCGCAACTCTTATCATTAATTACTTTAATGAGCTTCCAAGGCACAGTACCTTGAGGTATCTCGGCATCTTCGCCATTGGCACCCTTATCGCAGCATTCGAAACCTTGTATAAGGAATCTTTCGAAAAGGCCATTCGAAGTTCTTGGCTAAGCAATGCACTTACTCTAGCCATGGGCCTTTTTATCGGCTGGGGTTGGGCAGCTAGCAATTTCTCCCATTCCAACGTCTACATTCCTGTGGCTATCCTATGGGGTATTTTGCTTTTGGGGTCCTTCCAAGAGGGTGTATGGCGGAAATTCTTGTCGTTCCACCCGTTCAGATTTATCGGCGCCATCAGCTATTCTCTGTACCTTTTCCACATTCCTGTTTTGATGTGGGTAAAGTCATTGGGCCTGAGTAATGGACCCGCACTTTCTATCTTCTTTTTACTATCTATTGCCGCTGCAGCACTTTTGCACCTGTTACTGGAACGTCCTGCACTCTCTTTGGTTACTAAGAAAGTTTAGGACTAATTCCTAACTAAATACACCTTATGGAAGCAATCCAACTAACTCAAGCATTGCGCGCAGCAATGGCAAATGGCCAGACCTACGAAGAATACAGTGCTATGAATAAGGCCATGGCGAAAAAAGGTACGACTACAGGCCCTCAGAAACCTTCCTACATTGAATACACCAAGCTAAGCGCGGCACGTATTAGCCGTTGGGAGAAAACCTACAAGCCAGCGCAGAGTACCCTTGAGAATATTACTTCAAGAACGACCCCTTCGGAGCACTGGCTCGTCTTCAGTGAAACTTGGTGTGGCGATGCAGCACACAATTTGCCGTTTATTGCTCGATTGGCGAAACATGCAGGCGTCAACTTTCGAATCATTCTTCGCGACGAAAACAAATTACTCATGGATGAGTTTTTAACAAATGGGGGTCGCTCCATTCCAAAATTAGTCCGATTAAATGATAAATTCGAAGTCCTCATAACATGGGGTCCGCGCCCAACGCCGTTGATGGAGCAATATACAAGATGGAAGTCACAGCCAGAATTTGATAACAAGGAATGGACGCTCTTCGCTCAGAATTGGTACAACAAGGACCAGGGCGCCTCCCTCGAAGCAGATTTTATCGAGCTGTTGGGTTGATTATTTCAACCCGTTCTCTTTGAAGTTGATGTACATATGTTCAAAGTTCTTGTATACCCCGGAGAGAAAGGTCTCGGTCAGCGCTTCTTTAACTGCCGATGGTGATGGATGGCCGTCTTTCATAAACTTGTAAGTTTGTTTCATAGGGCCCGCCTCAAATTCCACGATGTGCCAGCGCTCCATTGCGTATATGGTGGTTTTTAATTGTTTCGTGCTCCAGCTCTCTACTATTCTCATAAGTCCACGTGCATTTTGAAGTTGATTAATCTGTTGGACATATAGTTCGGTACTGCATATTGTCCGGCAGCATTTACATCACGCACCCAAAGGTAGCTCACAGTATTGCGTGCTTGCAACAAGTTGAAAATTTCTGCGCTCACCCAAACCTCGTCGAACTGCTCGGTCCATTTGCCTTTAAGCACCTTGATAAATCCAACATCTGCACGGCGGTAGGGTGGAGAGCGGAACACGCGCTCCCACGGATCGCTTATACCGTCCCCCGGACCATCAGGACCAAAGGGGAAGCCGCCGCCTACCATCAAGGTCAGGCTCAAACGGGTTGACGGGTCGTTAGGCAGGTAATCTTGGAAGTACACGGCAAAGTTGAAGCGAGTATCTGTTGGGCGGGCAAACCAGCCTTGGGCAAAGTCGTCCGTAGGTTGTTCCTTGGCTTTAAATAGGCTGAAGGTAAACCAGCTATCTGTGCCTTGCACAAATTCCCCATTCACGCGGCTGTCGAAGCCATAGATGCGTCCGATAGCGTTGTTATCTGCTGCGTAGCGAATGCGCACGTTTTCGATATCATACAAGTTAACGCGGTTGAGGTCTTTGTAGTAGGTTTCAAACGACCAAACAAACGGTCGTCCCCACATCTCAAAATCCTTGTCGCTGCGCACGATGAAGTGCATAGCGTTCTGGCTTTGTACCTCGGTGTTAAGTACACCGTCTTTTTGGCGCATTTCCCGGTAGAATGGGTATTGGTCATATAATCCGGCGGCAATGGTAAACTTACGGCCTTCTTCATTGGGTTTGTAAAAGAGTTTGAAGCGCGGGCTGATGCGCAGCTCACCATTCAAGGTGGCGTATTGGGTGCGCACTCCTGCGTTGTAGGTCCAGATGCCTTTATCCGTTGCCCATTTTCCTTCCCAATTCACATATCCTTTCAATCGCGTATTGCTGATCAGCTGGGTGGCACTAACATAGGTGTAGAGGTCTAAATTATCTAGGGGAGTGCTGTATAATCGACCACCGATCACACTATCGAGCTGGCTTTCACGGTGCGGCAAGCTGTAGCCAGCACTGTCGATGCGCTGAAACTCTTTGTAGCGGTCGTAGATATTTTCGCCTTGAACCGTCGCCCCCCAATTGAATTTACCGGCATCAAAGAATCGGCTCTCGGCGTATTTCCCATTCACGATGTAGGCATCCAAAAAGTTGCGGCGGTAATCCTGGAAGGCTCCTACGCCACGCACAAACGAAATTTCACCGAAGTCGTCGCTTCCCAAATCGTTATTAAGCTCACTCAAGCGATAATACCCGATGACATCGGTTATTTCTCGTTCAGTGGTGTGGAATCCGGTTGCACTCAAGCTGCGGAAGCCGCGTTGCAATCGCTGGTTCCAACGTACCGCTAAAAACTGCGTGTCGTAGCCAAAGTTCTCCTGCCCGTCAAAGAAAACCGTCAGGCGCAGTGCCTCCTGCAGCGAGCCAAAGCTCGTCTCGCGGTTCTGCGGAACCTGGTTCATACGGTTGTGCGAGAGGTGTCCGAAAATCTCGAGCGAAGTTTCGTTATCAAACCATTTGCGTACCAAAATTTGCCCGTCGGCGTTAGAGGGGAAGTAATCGCTTTGTATATCGGTTGCATTCAGTAGGAGCGCATTGTTGCGGTAGCGGAAGCCGCTCATAATTTCCCAATCCATGCCCGCTTTAGTGGCGCTGATGTTCACCCCAGTTAGGGAACTCTCCACTTTCGTGTCCAATTCTTCTCCCCCTCTTTTGTACTGTACATCCAGCACGGAGCTCAGCTTATCGCCATAGAGCGCTGAGAAGCCCCCAGCGCTGAACAATATATTCCCAACTAAATGTGGATGGATAATACTCATCCCTTCTTGCTGACCGGCTCTGGCCAAAAACGGGCGAAACACTTCAAACCCATTGATGTAGACGAGGTTCTCGTCGAAATTCCCACCGCGTACGTTGTATTGCGAGCTCAGTTCATTTCTACTACTTACCCCACCAAAGGTCTTTACGACGCCTTCAACGCCGCCCTCAGCACCGGTTGTAAACTCAATATCTTTTCCCTTGACAGAGGTGCGTTCATCTTCTAGCTTAGTTTCACGTACTTGCACTTCATCAAGAAGGGTAGTGTCCATGATTTGCGAGCTAGCAAGGCTGCATGTAAACAGAAAGAGTATGGCGAAAAGGTGACGCATTAACTATTAGCGCTTCAAGCTTTGAAAGAGTTGTTGCCAAGCAAACGGGTTCGACAAGGCGCCAAGGATGGCCGATGCCCCCGTTGCATTCATACCATTTCCGAACACGCGTCCTTCGTTGTAGAGTTGCTGGTTTTGCAGGGAGATAAGGTAATCTTGCATCTCAGCAGCGTCATAGCCCATGGCTGCGGCGCGGTCGCGCAGTTCGTCTAAAGCGAGGTTACGCGCAGCAATGTCCATTTCAGTGGTCTGCACCTCCATAGCTAAGAATTCTTCTTTGAAATTTTCTTTGGATGGCCACGGATATACGATCACGGGATCGAGCACCTCGGTGTCCCATTCTAGTACGATACGTGCCAAGAACTCATCGCCGTCTAGGGTATCTGCCACCCAAAACTTTTGAAGTTTGAAACCAATGTGCTGGAAGAATACAGTATCACCCGGCATGGCGACGGAGGAAAAGAAGCCGTCGATATCAGATATGCTCACCTGTCCGCGGCTTTTTACCAGAATCTGAACGTTGGGCAGCAGTTGCTTTAGGCTGTCGTTACTCACGACAATACCGTGCAGCTGGATGGGCATTTCCTCCTGCGCATGAAGGGCCGGGGTAAAAAATGAAAGACAAAAAAGCAGTAACGCTACTCTCATAGGGTGATGATATATTCTTTTACTGTGGTGTTACCCACACCGTCGATAACAACTACCCGCAAATTATGGTTTCCTGCGGCCAATTCCTTGGGCACAATCACTTTTAACAACTCCTTTTTGTGATCGAAGTCAATGCGGGCAAATGCACCGTCTATTCTTGCACTGTAACGTTCTACACCCGTTTTGTCGTCTGCAGCGCGCAATCGAATTTCTTTAAAGGCGCTATTGCTGCGTGCATATGTCGTGGTTTTCAGTAAGCTCACCTCAGGTTTTTTCAAATCTTGTTCCAATTCATACGTCCCCGTACTCCTTGTCTTAAAGGTCATCACCGCACCGCTGCGCTCGCCAGTAATAGCACTCTTCTTACCCTTGTGATTGGCTTCCCAAAGGAACCAGCCCACCCCTGGAATCTGTGTGCTGTCCAAGGTCCATTCGATGGTTATGTAGGTTTGTAGAGGTACTACTCCACCCCCAAAAACATATTGTCCTTTGCCTTTCTCTCCTAAGACAATGTCATACTTTTTGTCATAAAGTGCTCCTGCGGGGATTGTAAACTCAATGGGACCTAAAGACAACTTATTGTTCACATCCCAATGCAACACCGTTCGATCCAATGCGTATTTAATGGATTGTTGTTGTCCTTCAAGGAAAAAGGAGAAAGCACTCGTATTGCCTTCATAGTCTTTGATGCTCACCTCAATTTTTACCACGCTGTCCTGTGCCACAGTAATCCATCCTTTTGAAGCTCGGAAGGCAGGGTCTGTGATTTCATAGGTATTAGTAAGCTTCAATGGATTATTCTCAAGTTCGTACAACCTCGTGTAACGTACCCCTTGTGAGCAATACAGGTCATAGTTGATATGCGCATTAATAAATCGTGAAGTGCTGAAGTTGATGCGCCTATAATTCGCCGTGAAATAGGGCTGTTTTTCTACCAAGGCTTCAATGGAATACACACCATTGTTGTTGTTGGCTAGGTCCTGCTTGTCAGTAGTGAACAGGTCAATCCCAAGTCCACGTGAAAATTTAACGGTATCACCGGCTTTAAATGTACCCTTGTCGCCGAAGTCTTTTGCCGTCCATCTCAATCCTCGTACATCTGGCTTGCGTGTGTCCTGAACCTTAAGCCCAAATTCTAATGGGTTCAATGGTTCTTCCGTTTTAGTATCTCTGATCTCGAAGTGCAGGTGCGGGCCGAACGAGCCGCCGGTGTTGCCGCTGAAAGCGACTAGCTGGCCGCGGGTGACCTTAAACTGCTTTGGCGAGGGGTAGAGGTTGCCATCGTTCTTGCTGCGGTCGCGCAGCTGGTCTTCTACCCATTTTTCTAATTCCGGATAAAAGG
>CAJWZE010000041.1 GCA_913049845.1 uncultured Cryomorphaceae bacterium | reverse complement strand
TCCTGGGGGCAGCAACTAGTAAGTGGCCCATCATTGCACCTTTACTAAGTTTTGTAAAGGACCGATTCTCCATCATCGATCTAGCCAACCCTGTGGCTACTATTGACGGAATTAAGAAAGATATTGAATTCCGCGGGTTTAGTCTGTGGATTCTTATTTTCTCCATCTTCATCGCATCTATAGGATTAAATGTAGATTCCACAGCCGTTGTAATTGGAGCTATGTTAATATCACCTCTTATGGGGCCGATTATGGGTCTTGGGCTGAGCCTAGGAATTAATGATTTCAAATTGCTTACTCGGTCCGTGAAGAACCTTGGCGTTGCTGTAGGTATAGGTCTGTTTGTTTCGGCCGTATACTTTTTAGTTTCGCCCATTTCCGCGCCTTCCAACGAACTGTTTGCTCGCACGAATCCAACCCTACTGGATGTTCTGGTAGCATTTTTTGGTGGTCTCGCTGGAATCCTCGCGGGTTCAAGAAAAGAAAAGTCTAATGTTATTCCTGGGGTAGCCATTGCCACAGCATTGATGCCACCGCTATGCACTGCAGGCTATGGATTAGCCCATGGAGAATGGCACTACTTCTTTGGAGCACTCTACCTTTTTTTGATCAACACTGTGCTTATAGCAACATCAACCACATTAATCGTTCGCTATCTCAGATTCCCATTGGTTGAGATTTTAGACCCATTACGTACAAAAAAAAACAAGCCGCATCTTTTCTATTGGTCTTATAGTCATCATTGTGCCCTCGATTTATATCATGTACCGCACTGTCACCGATTCTATTAACCAAGCCAAGATTGAAACCTACCTTACTGATACTGTAGATTACCCGGGTACTGAAATCTTAAAGAAAGAAATTTCGTTTAATGGAGGTACCCCCCAAGTTACATTGGTTCTATTCGGTGACCGTGTTCCAGGAGAACTAACGAGAGAATGGTCAGATTCATTCAAGCAAGAATTCGAAGGTTCGCTCTCCATTGTACAGGATGAAAAAGAGGCCCAGGGTCTTGAAGAGATGTCCAAAATGGTGCAGCTTTATTCGGAAGGCCGCGATGAAGCGCGCTCATACCAAGAAAAAATTACCATACTTGAAGGTCAGCTCGGTCAGCTTGAAAACCAACTCATCCCTGCCAATCTCAGTGCGGAAGTTCGTATCAACTATCCTGATCTCGAGACTTTCTCCATTGGGACGATGCAGTACGGACTAGACAGTCTTTCCAACGGTGCGCTCATCGCAGTAGCCTTCGTAGATTGGAAACCAGAGGTAGATTCAACCCTCCTTCCACGCAGAAATAAACAGCTCGAAGATTGGCTCAAATTACGTCTAGAAAAAGACCAAGTCTTGATACAGCCGATGCCGTAAAACGGGACGCTAATAAAAACTTTCAGCGCTAGTGCCCCAGCCCTACAGCTTACCCACCATAGTTTCTGGACGTACCCACTCATCGAACTCTTCAGCAGTGAGATAGCCTAGATTCACGGCTTCTTGCTTGAGCGTTGTACCGTTCTCGTGTGCTGACTTAGCAATCTTCGCTGCCTTTTCATAACCAATCTTGGTATTAAGCGCAGTAACTAGCATCAACGAGTTGTTTAAATGGTTCTCGATCGCCTTGTAATTAGGCTCGATACCCACCGCACAGTTGTTGTTGAAGCTCACACAAGCATCGCCAATAAGCTCCGCACTTTGCAAAACGTTGTAGGCCATCACTGGCTTAAATACGTTCAACTCGTAATGGCCCTGAGCACCAGCCACAGTAACTGTAATGTGGTTCCCCATTACCTGCGCACAAACCATGGTTATGGCCTCTGCCTGAGTTGGATTTACCTTTCCTGGCATAATCGATGATCCTGGCTCATTGGATGGAATGATCAGCTCACCTATTCCTGAACGCGGACCTGAAGCCAACAAACGTATGTCATTCGAAATCTTGTTCAAACTCACTGCCAACTGGTTTAATGCACCGTGTGTTTCTACCAATGCATCGTGTGCGGCGAGTGCTTCAAACTTATTTTCAGCGGTACGGAAGGGCATGCCTGTAAATTCTGCGATGTATTTCGCCACAGTCTCCGAATATCCTTCCGGCGTATTAATTCCTGTACCTACTGCAGTACCACCTAGTGCAATCTCACTCATATGGTCCAAGGTGTTTTTCAGTGCTTTTAGTCCGTGGTTCAATTGGCTTACGTAGCCAGAAAACTCCTGACCTACCGTAAGTGGTGTCGCATCCATCAGGTGCGTACGACCAATCTTCACCACCTTCCAAAACTCTTTGCTCTTCGCCTCCAACGTATCGCGGAGCAATTCCACAGAAGGGATTGTATTCTCGATCACCTTCTTGTAGATGGCAATATGCATGCCTGTTGGAAAGGTGTCGTTCGAGCTTTGGCTCTTGTTTACATCGTCGTTCGGATGAATCAATCGATCGCGTTCACCAAGGGTATTTCCTGCTAGGACGTGGGCGCGATTCGAGATCACCTCATTGGTGTTCATATTACTCTGCGTACCTGAACCAGTTTGCCACACAACCAATGGGAACTGGTCGTTGTGCTTGCCTTCTAGAATCTCATCACATACGGCACCAATAAGGTTGCGCTTCTCTTCGGTCAAGACTCCTGCATCGCAATTCGCGTATGCCGCTGCCTTTTTCAAATAAGCAAAACCTTCAATGATTTCAAAGGGCATAGTGCCTGCCGGACCAATCTTAAAGTTGTTGCGCGAACGCTCTGTCTGTGCACCCCAGTACTTATCTGCTGGTACTTTCACTTCACCCATGGTGTCGTGCTCAATTCTGTATTCCATCGTAATAATGACTAATTGATTCTCAGTTCATGAACTACAAATTTAGGGCACAAAAATTCTGCAGCATCATCTTGTCCTGCTATCTTGGTAGCTACCAATTTTTAGCTTAAAGTTGAAACTAAATCAATTCCACTACTTATCTTTGTTGTCATTAAATAAACACTTATGAAATTTATTGGTTTCCTCGTATTCTTAGTTGTAGCCCTTATGGGATTCTCAATGCTCGTTTTCTTAGGTTTATTCGTAGGCTACTGGTTGACATTGATTGGCTTGGAATCTGTTAATCCAAAGATTGCTCACGCGATCATTGGTCACAAAGAAGAAGAATCTACAGAGTAATTCTGAAGATGATTAATATTTAAAAGTCCGAGCTCACGCTCGGACTTTTTTATTGGATATAGTTTCTAAAGCACCTCATCAGCTTTCTTCGCCGGACGGGCCACAACAGCTTTGTCTCCATTCATAATAATAGGACGTTCCATCAAGCGCGGATTTTCAATCATCGCTAGGATGATCTCGTCTTCGCCAAGCTCTAGGTCGCGGTATTCTTCCTTCCACAACGCCTCGTTCTTGCGTACAAGGTCGAACGCATCCATATTTAGGGCGTCAAGTACTTTCTCAAGCTCTGAAGGAGTCATGCTCTCCTCGTCGTTCATATATTGGTGCACTTCGAAAGAGACGCCTTTCTCTTCCAAATAGGCCAATGCTTCACGTGATTTTCTGCAGCGCGGATTGTGATATACTTTGATCATTCTAATAGATTATATGCAGGACGCCATCCTCGGTGATGTCGCCACAGCGGTTGATTGCTTTGAGTTGGTAAAAGTACACTCCTGGGGCGAGAAGCTGCTCGTCATAATCCGCGAGCCACTCAAAGGAAATGACGCTTGTTTCAAATACCTTTGCACCCCATCGGTTGTGGACAATGAGGTGAAAATCGTCCCAATTCTCGCTCGTATTTACCAAAAACGCGTCGTTGATCCCGTCGTTATTTGGCGTTATAACGTTGGGCACGGTAAATGCTTCACCGGCAAAATAGACATCGAAGCTCTCGGTGAGTGTGTCGCTGGTCTCACAGATACTGTCGTAACCCACTATACTGATGTTGTAGATGCCGCTTTGCGAAATCTGTAGAGGGTTTGGATTTCCTGCCCTCTGACCGTCTATGAGCCATTCAAAACCTTGGTAGGTAGCGTTTAAAATGGCATTGAAATCTACCGCTTCACGCGTTTCACATTCCTCCAAAGAGGTATTAATTTGCATAAAAGGTGGTATCCGAAATACAAGGGTATCTTCAAAAAGCTGTGTAATATTACAACTGGTATCGAGCACACTCAACAATACCGGATTGGCACCGGGTACTGGCATGTTAAATTGGACCTGGGCGGAAGAAAAATTCACTCCGGCAAAATCCCATTCAAGCTCGTAATCCGTTACAATAGAACTGTCGCTAACCAAACGTGCGGTGGCCACCACCTGCCTAGAAGGATCACAATAATCGTAACTGTAATCTATCCATACGCTGTCAAAAGCTGGATTGACTTGGAGGGTAAAGGTGGTTGTATCCCACGTATCACAAACCGTGTCCTGACCAATAACTTGGACAGTGTAGGTGCCCGGGGAATCGTAGATATGTGAAGTGATAAAACCTGTATCTAGACTAACATTCCCGTCGTCCCAATCGATGGTATAGGCCTGAACATTGCTTGAGCTGTCGAGGATATTGAAAGAATTTGGAATACAAAACACCGGAGGATCGGGAGTCAATTCCAATCGGGCATTCTGAATGTCCATATCGATTACGGTCACCGCGAGGTTACAATTTGTCGAGTTGTTGGTCGTCGAATAGGCCGTTGACGGGAAGGCCGGATAGGCACTATTACCTCCACAACCGGCACAAACACCCTGGAAGATGCGTCCCTTGTTATCGAACCTGGAAGTTCCTCCGTCTACATGTTCTCTCGACGATGACCCGTAATAGGTGGCCAATCGGGAACTCCTCCAGCTTGGATCAATGACCAAAAAATAAAAATCTCGACCGTCCGTTGTAGTACGCACTGCATTGGGTGTCAAGGATAAACCGACGGTATTCCCCTCCGTATTTGGACTGCCGCCCCAACCACTAAAATAGGTATTGCCACAGTCGTCTACCAAAAGTGCCGTAGGACTTAAATCTACGGTATTATGTGAGCTATCACCGAAGACAAGCGTTCTATTATTTGTAAATGCACCAGAGACACTATCAAAGATGAATTCCATTAAATATTGGGCACTTCCAGGCTGTCCCCAAAAGTTGGTATCTGAAGCGAGAAGACCTCCTTTGTGCTGGCCAACAAGGGTGAATACTGTAGTTGTATCGCCGGGAGTATTTGGCTCAATGAAGAAGTGTTGGTTATAGGCGGTATCTGTCGAGCTGTGGATGGCCTCAAGAATTGGCCCAGAATAATCTCTAAGATCTATAGCACCCAATAGCGCGCTGTGATTGCCGGAAGACGTCAAAGCAAGAGAATCTCCAACCGCAGACAAATAGCTTTCCGACGAATTAATCGCTCCTGCAACAAATACGCGCGAAGAGTTTTGTGCATTGCCCTCCTTCGAGGTTAACGACAAGCTGTACAAGGCCTCATCTCCTTCAGTGCCCACATAAGTGCTGTAAAACAGCGAGTCCATGCTTCTACTAAACACAGAAAGAACGCCGTCCAATCCGCCTTGGTAATCTGTGGCACCGGGAGTTATTGGATACCCTGAAGAATCTGCAGTAGCTACCAAATAAACCGGACCACCGCCTCGCTGCACCTCAATCTCACCGCGGAAACTATCGCCGTAATTAAAACGTAAGCTGTCGTTGAAACCTTCGTTGTTCTCCCCGCCAAGGAAGGTCGAGCCCAAAAGTTGAGTCCCATCTGCACTGATCACACTAACGTACATATCAGAACCATTAGCAAGTGTGTAATACTCTGCTATTGCGGAATTTCCTCCGCCAAAGGTGGTGTCGTTGGCATTTGCCGTCACCGCAAAATCTGAAGAACCCGTCAGGCCCATCACATAGAGGTTTCCGTTCTCATCGCAGTCCATGCTATGCGGCTGATCTAGATTATTTCCTCCGAGGTAAGCAGACCAAAGCAACTGTGAACCATCTGCACTGAATTTTGAAATGGCACCGTCAAAAAACCCGCCATTATAACTGATGTCGTAGCTTCCTAAAACCACCGGATATCCCGTACCGAAGACAATCCCGCCTCCAAAGGCATTCCCATTGTCGTCAAAGGTAGCTGTATAGCCAAAATTGTCTGCCTGAGAGCCCGAATAGGTACTAAAAATATAGATAGGATCGATAATAAGCGTCTGGCTCTGGTCGTAGGCTCCTAGGTTAATTCGAACCTCATCCTTTCCTCTTTGGTAACGTGCACGAACTTCTTCGCTTCCTTGATAGGCGTAAGGCATCTCCTCCTCCAATGTACCAATAGCTGTTCGAATCTTCACTTTCTTTGGCAATACCTCAAGCCCTTCAATACCGCCATACTCTTGAACGATAACTGAAGCATCTGCACCTGGGTGAACAATCCAATCGTACTTAATACCTCCGACTGATGAGTATACTTTTAAATCGATACCGGGATACACATCTTGTGCAACTATTCCATAGAAAGAAGGCACATCCGTTCTCCACCGTGAGCGATGACCGAGGTAAAAATGATTCTTGTGGTCGACGGCCTCGCCACCTTTCCAATTCAAGGTATTCGCACCGATAAACTTTAGCGAGAAATTGGCATAATACAACGTATCTGAATAATGGTGCTTCTCAGGGGCTCTATGGTTGTGCTGAGCCCTTGGATCGAGGATACTAAAAACGATAGAGTCGCCAGTCAGAAATATAGCATTTGCACCAAAGCGATACACAAATTTCGAAGGATCCTCCCACTGGCCGTCATTGCGCACGAAACCTTGCTGGGCACTTAGCCCGAGGCTCAATAAAACCAAGATGAAAAGAAGAATTGTGCGCATATCTCAATATAGTCACAATTTAACCCCTGCAGGGCCATTTTGTGCACTGAGTAGGCGCGTTTGCTAATTAATATTCATCAGCATTAGCACTTTCGCCCTGCTGCATCAGGACCGCCTTTAAGAATCTGTCAATGTTTCCATTCATAACCCCGTCCACGTCAGAGGTCTCTTCTGCAGTACGAACGTCCTTGACCAGCTTATATGGATGCATCACATAATTGCGAATCTGCGAACCCCATTCGATCTTCTTCTTGCCTGCTTCAATCTCTGCACGCTTGGCGTTGCGCGCCTCAATTTCCATCTCGTACAATTGGGATTTCAAAAGCTGAATGGCCTTCTCCTTGTTCCCCAACTGAGATCGAGTTTCCGTATTCTCGATTATAATTCCAGTCAGCTTGTGACGCAGACGTACCCCAGTTTCCACCTTGTTTACGTTCTGACCACCGGCACCTGAACTACGGAAGGTATCCCATTCGATATCGCTCATATTGATTTGAATATCAATAGTATCGTCTACCAACGGGAACACATACACCGAAACAAAGGAAGTATGGCGCTTTGCATTAGAATCAAACGGAGAAATTCGCACTAACCGGTGCACCCCATTCTCGCCTTTCAAGAAACCAAAAGCGTAATCGCCATCGATCTCAATTGTCACTGTTTTAATACCGGCAACATCACCTTCTTGAAGGACCAATTCTTTCGTCTTGAACCCTTGTTTTTCAGCATACATTAGATACATACGCATCAACATGTTTGCCCAATCACAGCTCTCGGTACCGCCGGCACCCGCTGTAATCTGCAAAACCGCACTCAGCTTATCTTCCTCGCCGCTCAACATATTCTTGAATTCAAGCTCCTCAATCCAATCCTCACATTCACTGTAGGCCGATTCAACATCGCTCTCTTCAAGCTCGCCTTCCTTGTAAAACTCTAGGCTTAGTTCTGCTTCGCCAAAAAGCGTCTCCGCCTTCTCGTAGCCTTCCACCCAATACTTCACACCGCGCAGGGCCTTAATGGTTTTCTCAGCCTCCTTGGGATCGTTCCAAAATTCAGGCGAGGCAGTTTTCTCCTCTTCATTGATAATGTGAATGCGCTTCTGTTCGAGGTTTAAATAACTCTTCAATCGCTCAAGGCGCTCACCCAAAGATTTAATTTGTTCAGCTGTTACCATAGACGAGCAAAGTTAAGCATCACTTGCTATCTTCACGAGAATTATAATGTACTGCTCCAATGTTGAAAATCGACCTCCGTAGCGACACCGTCACTCGCCCTAGCCAAGCCATGTTAAATACAATGATTAGCAGCCCTGTTGGCGACGATGTTTGGGGCGACGATCCAACTATCTTGAAGCTTGAGACTATGGTCGCTGAACGCTTTGGCACAGAAAAAGCACTGTTTTGTGTGAGTGGTACTCAGGCGAATCAGATCGCACTGATGTCACATTTGAGCCCTGGCGACGAAGTCATCTGCCATCCCTATGCCCACATCTACAACTACGAAGGCGGTGGTATTGCCGCTAACGCTCATGCTTCAGTCACTTTTACAGGGGATCAGCGCGGCATCATGCACCCAGGAGGTGTACTCGGTTGTATTAAGGCGGACGACGTCCATTACCCAAAATCACGCTTACTCGCACTAGAAAACACCTCCAATAAAGGCGGCGGAACATGCTACGAATGGGAAGAAATTGAGGCGCTTAGAGCAGTAGCCTCAAAACATAGGCTGACCTTCCACCTAGACGGGGCACGCCTTTACAACGCCCTTGTCGCCAAGAATCAAAGTGAAAGTGATTACGGTACTGCATTCGACTCCATTTCCATCTGTCTCTCTAAAGGTCTTGGCGCACCAGTAGGCTCTGTACTTCTAGGTAGTGAGGAATTCATCCACCACAGCCGTAGAATTCGTAAACGTATAGGCGGCGGTTGGCGTCAAGCAGGCCTTTTGGCCGGTGCTGCCATTTACGCCCTAGAAAATAACGTGGCGCGTTTAACTGAAGACCACGCTGCTGCCAAAGAAATAGCTGAATTTTTAAGCCAGCAATCTTGGGTTAAAAATGTGGTTACCCCTGAAACAAACATTTTAATCTTTGGATTAAACGATGATATAAACCAGGAAGAATTTATTAGCACCTTAGCAGAAAAGGGAATTGGTATCAGCCAGATGGGCCCAGGAAAGTGTCGCATGGTCTTCCATCTCGATATCACTCCAGACCACATCCAAGAGGTAAAATCGATCCTGTCGACAGTATGAGTAGAATCAAGAAATGCCCCATATGCAATAATGACCATTCGGTAATGTTCAGGGTGCAATACAAACCCACCGAAAAAACGTGGTATTTCTTATGCGAAGCATGTGTCCTGAAAGTCAAACCTGACAACAGCCACTACCGCTTCGGGGGAACTTGGAAGGGTTAAGGTTGATAAAATTATGAGAACTACTCATTTTTTTTTCGGAGTTTAACCAAAAAAAAGCGCCCGAGGGCGCTTTATATAATTATATCTGCTTCAATCTAATTATTCTTTATGTCCAAATTTAAATGTTGAGCAGGTTTCTTAGCCCAATCAATGTACTTTTTAAATGGAAGGATTAATATCTGAACTAAATCTCTTGCGATTGATAGAATTACAGGTGCAATGTAAGAGCCAAATAAAATGGCAAGGCCTTCTAAAAAAGAATCTTGAAAAATAACAACGCTGAAAACTATGATTGCAAGTGGATACACTAAAAGAGTAAAGGCATCAAGAAGAAATTCCAATAGGAGTCGCTTTAAGAAAGACAAAAATGGCCAATTGCTTTCACTTTTCTGGATAGATAATGCCGAACTTTCTTTAGTCTCAATCAAACGTTCGATGGACTTACAATAAAGGTTGTAAGGAACTAGAAGAATCTTTAAAAGTTCTTTTAGCACAAAAATGAGTGCAGGTAAAAAATGTTTCATTATCGATTGTTTTTATGTTTTGCTTCAAATTATGAAATATTTCACATCCTATTCATAACCTTTCACCAGATATTGCTTTGTAGACCCTATGTATCATATCAAAAGAATAGCCGCGACGCTGCATCGCGCCGGTAAGTTGTTCCTTCGTCTTTGAGTGAAACCAGCGATCGGCTAAATACAAGGCGTTCTTTTCTATGATTCCAGGATCAATTTGATTCAAGATATTGTCAATGGTCACTCTAGGGATGCGGTGTTCTTGCAAGCCAACTCTGATGCGCTTTGGTGCCCAATGCTTCTGATTGAGTTTGCCAAGGGTAAAAGCGGCAGCGAACCTGTATTCGTCAAGGAAGTTTTCTTCCATCAAGGTGGCAATGACTTCTTCGTGGCGCTCTTTGGGAAGTTTAATCAAGATAAGCTTGCGCTTTACCTCAAAAGGGCTGCGTTCCTGATAGGCACAATAGTGCTGCAGTTTCTGTAATGCTTCTGAGGTTGTCATCGTCCCATTTTAACGAAAAAACCCCGAGGGTTGCATAGAACCCTCGGGGTTTTCTTTACAATGTAATCCTTTAGTTAGATACTGTTATTATCTTTATCCAAAAGCTTCCACTCAAGCATCGTAAAGGCATCTCTAGGTACAACAACGATTTTTTTCTTAAATCGTTTCTGCCAGTCCTTTTTGACACTCTTCAAAATACCTTTTGTCAGGTATGCCTCAATAAATGGATGGACATGCACAAAAATCTCTTTCTGCTTCTTGCCGTTAATCTTACTAGCGATGGTGTCTATAAGCTGAATCGGCGCTTCAACCAAATTATCCGGATTCTCCTCACGTGTGGTGATGTTAGTCTCAGGACGTACACGCTGACGAGTCAGTTCCATCAAGCCAAACCTCGAAATAGGTAAAATCTTATGACGAGCGCGATCTCGCTTCATCTCATTGCGCATCTTTTCATAAATCACACGACGATTCTCAGCACTATTCATATCGATAAAATCGACAACGACAATACCACCCATATCTCTCAATCTCAACTGACGAGCAACTTCTTCAGCTGCCAGCAAATTCACCTGCAAGGCATTAGCTTCCTGATTCTCCGCTGTATTCGTACGATTTCCAGAGTTTACGTCTACCACGTGCATGGCTTCCGTGTGCTCGATAATCAAATACGCGCCTTTTTGCATACTCACTGAGCGACCAAAAGCACCCTTAATCTGACGATCTACATTGGCAAACTGGAACAACGGCATCTGACCGTTGTAGTACTTCACCATTTTAGATGCACCAGGCTTGATGGCCTCTAAGTACTCCTTAACCTCCTCAAAAAGTTCTTGATGATCAATAGTGATACCTACGAAGTTATCGTTGAATACATCGCGCAAGTATGCACTCGCACGATCCATCTCACGGAAAATACGTATTGGCTTATTCGTCTTTTTCACGCCTCTATGGAGCGATTTCCACTTGCGTATCAATGAATCTAAATCTGCCTGTAAGTCTTCCGCGGTCTGTCCTTTTGCGACAGTGCGTATAATTACACCAAAACCTTTTGGCTTGATGCCTCTGACCAATTTTTTCAGCCTATCCTTCTCGTCACGTTCGCGAATCTTTTGACTCACACTAACTCGGTTAGAAAAAGGAACTAGAACTACAAATCGACCGGCAATACTAAGCTCAGCAGTAATACGAGGCCCTTTCGTTGAAATGGGCTCTTTCGTAATCTGTACAAGGATTCGATCACCTTGCTTTAATACATCTCCAATATTTCCTTCCTTCTTAATGTTAGAGGAGGTTTGGAAGTTCGAGATATTCGCTTGTTGTTTGCCTTTGAGAGTTTTACGCAAGTAGCTCTGCCAGGAATTTATCTGCGGCCCGAGATCGTGGTAGTGCAAAAATGCATCTTTTTCATAACCGACGTTCACGAAGGCAGCATTTAGGCCAGTGGCCAATTTTTTGACTGTCCCTAAATAGACATCGCCAACGGAGAAACTGTCGTCCCCTTTTTCCTTTATAAGCTCTTGTAATCTCCCGTCTTCAAGTAGTGCTATATCAGCACGGTCAGAACTAGCACTAATGACTAATTCTGTTTTCATACACTAGAAGTTTACTTCTTCTTGTGACGGTTCTTTCTTAGACGCTTCTTACGCTTGTGCGTAGCAATCTTATGTCTTTTACGTTTTTTACCGCTTGGCATAATGCAAAGTTTTAAAGTTATTAATTCTATAAACCCTCCGCGAGATCTTTAACGCGATTCGCATTTGGGTATGTGTTTATGTACTCGTTTGCCACTTCCAAGGCCTTCGTAGAGTCTCCAGTTTGAAGCAAAGCCTGTGCTTTGTTCAATGTATACATCTCGTTTTCTGGGTGGAGCTGACTGAGCTGGTGGAAGCGATCCACAGCTTTGTCCCACTGACCACTCATCATCGAGAAGTTTCCAAGCCACATCAAAGCCTTCTCGTGATTAGGATTTTCACGAAGTACATCCAAAAGCATACCAATGGCAGCCATTGGGGCTCCTTCACCACTCTGAATAATAGCTACGGCTTCATCCACTTTAACATCCAAAGTACTTACATCCTCACG
>CAJWZE010000040.1 GCA_913049845.1 uncultured Cryomorphaceae bacterium | reverse complement strand
CACGATATGGTGTATCTGGGTATTCACTCAATGTTGTAGTGAATGCGGTCATTGCAGCCTTGTATTTTCTCGTCTTGTAATACTGTTTCGCAATCTCGTAGCTCTTAAGCTCGAGGCGACCACGTAGTTCTTCCATATACTCGTTACACAAATTAATCTTATCCGATTCCGGATGAGTATTAATGAATAACTGTAATTCATTGATGGCCTTATATGTGTAGGCCTGATCCAAACTGTGGGAAGGTGCCTCTAAGTAATAGCAAAAGGCCGTCAGATATGCCGCTTCATCTGCTTGCTCATTCTGCGGAAAGGTTTTGTAGAAATTCTTAAAATGGTAACCGGCAAGAATGTAATCCTTCTGTAAATACAACGTGTTTGCGTAATAAAAGTACACCTCTTGTGCTTTCTCAGTACCGCGATACAACGTGATTAATTCATCAAAAATCGGGTATGCTTTGTTGTATTCACCAACATCATAATACTCGACAGCCTTACTGAATTTAAAATTTAAATCCTTGCTCTTCAGTACATCCTGGTATTCACCGCATGAAGTCGCCAATATGGCGAGGAGTAAATATGTAAATAATTTCTTTCCCATCATTGATCGGCAAAGGTAAGCTATTTACCAAACTTGTAAAGAGGTAATATCATCATAATCCCTACCCCTTTTGACATTGCTAACTAGCCGATTAACCAACGCATCCGCATAATCAGGAAAATCAATATTCCGCCGCTGCCGACTCCTTAAAAATTCTTGCCAAACTGTGGTTCCATTTTCGTCTAATGAAGCAAATACAGCAACACCAATGAGTGACGCTGCCGCAGCGTTTGAAGATTGTTCGTATTGTCCTTTGATTGGACTGATAAGTAGCTTTTTACCACAAAACAAGGCCTCAGCTGGCGCTTCAAAGCCCGCGCCACATATTAATCCAGTACAAGTCCTAAAACTTTCTAAATAGTTAGAAACATCAATAGGTTTAACCGTTGTATTTCCATAGATTTCTTGAGATTTTACACGAGAAAACAACTCAAATCGATAACTTTTGAATTGACGAGTAAATGACACTATGTTCTCCACAGAAAAAGAAGGTAAATACACAGTGTAATGACCTTTGTCTTCCAACTTCAAGGTTCGTATTTCTTGCCTAATTATAGGTGGAAGTATGAATTTGTCATAATTATCAAAGTGGAAGCCAATCGCGAATTTCGATCTGGACATATTTGAAATGACCCATTCCCAGTGCCAAATGCGCTTCTCAGGACGTGGAGTGTTTCTAGATAAAAATGCAGCCTGATGACTTAACTGAAGTGACGGTATACTTCGTAATAAGCACGCGTAAGAGGCGACAGCCTCAAAATCGATGAATACTGCATCATAAACCTTAACAGGTAGGAATAGAATATCTCTTATGAATCGAAGCGGCTTGTTCCTTAAAAAGCTTTGCCAATAGCTAACGGTTCCATTTGAACTATATACCATTGTAAGTCCGTGACAGCGGTACTTAATCTGAAAATCTAATTTGAGATCACTTTGCGTACCTGACATCAATACATCTACATCGGCGTAGGCACTTAATCGGGGGACAAGATCTCTCGCACGAGCTACATGCCCGTTGCCGGTGCCCTGAAAAGCGTAAAGTATCTTCAAAGACATGGGATTTCTAAGAATATAAATATTCTAACTCCGCTTTGATAGATGCTTTTAGCGTTGCAGTAGCAGGAACCAATGGCAATCTTACATGATCATTGCAAATTCCTCTTATTTCTAGTACCGCCTTAATACCTGCTGGGTTGCCTTCCTTAAATAATAGGTTGGTCAAGTGGTACAAAGACAAATGAGCTTGTTTTGATGCAGGCCAATTACCCAGAGCAGCTTGATCATACACCTTGCAGAAAAATTGAGGTACGCCTTGTCCACTGACAGAAATCACACCGTCGCAACCTAAACCTAACATCGCAAAAGTTAGATTATCGTCGCCTGAAATGATTTTGAAGCCGTCCGGGCGACCTAAAACCAGTTCGGTGATCTGATCTAAATTTCCACTTGCCTCTTTAATCGCGACAATATTTTTATATTCTGTAGCTAAACGCAGCGTAGTCTCGGCAGTGATATTTGAGCTTGTTCTTCCAGGCACATTGTATAAAATGATTGGCAAGTTAGAGGCTTCGCTCAAGGCCTTGTAATGTTGATAAATTCCCTCTTGAGTTGGCTTATTGTAGTGCGGGCTCGCACTGAGAAAGGCGCTTATTCCAGCTACATTAAAATCTGCCATTTCTTGCGCCACAGCTATGGTATTGCTTCCACCAATACCGAAAACTATTGGTAAACGACTACCATTCTTTTCTAGAACAAAATCTAAGACTTGATAGCGCTCTTCCCGACTCAAAGTTGGGTTTTCTGCAGTTGTTCCATTGACCACGAAATAATCTACTCCGCCTTTAATACAGTGTTCAAGCAGTCTATCTAGACCGTTGAAATCAATAGAGCCATCGTTGTGAAAGGGTGTTATCAAGGCGACCCCTACTCCTTTCGGTACTCTGCTATTCATGGTTGATAATTTTTAAGTAATTAACCAATGTCTCTAGTTTCTCTTCCAAAATATGGTTTCCAGGCACAGTGAAGTCTGTGTTTTCATAAGTTCCTTGCAAATCTACGCGAAGCGCATATTTCCTGGCATACCAATACCAACCTAAAACATCATCATTGCACAAATTCAATATAAAATGTTTGTTTTCAGTCATCATCGGTAAGGCGATGGCAGGTTCGCCGCGTAAATTGATATCGTTAAGGTACAAAACGCTACTGTTAACCGCTTGTCCTTTATTTCGTTTTTCTTTGATCCAGCGAACTCCTTGTGCTCGTTTAAAATAACGCTTGACCGTGGCCAATTCTTCTTCAGCGCGATGAATGACAGTAACAGAAGCATTAGTGTCTAGGGGAACATTAGTGCTTGGTCGTGCAGCCTTTATTAGTTGTTTTCGATAATGGTTTTTTATGAATTTCATAGATTTAGCAACTCAATAAAATCTTGCTCACTTAAAATCGACACCCCTAAAGATTCCGCTTTATTCATTTTCGACGGTCCTATGCCTTCACCTGCCACCACATAAGTCGTTTTACCACTAATTGAACCTACATTCTGACCCCCATATTTCTCAATGGTGTCCTTTAGTTCATTGCGGGAAAACCGCTCGAAAACCCCTGAAACAACAATCTTCGCCCCTGTAATAGGGCTCTCTATGCGGCTTTGTTCGGTTTGAACTATTTCCAGCTGTACCCCAGCCACTACGAGAGCATCGAGTACAACCGCATTCTTCTCCGATCTGAAATAACTATGGACCTCAAGCGCAATAGCCTCTCCTATAGAATCTACAGCAGTTATATCCTCTATAGAAGCCTCTGCCAGCGCGAACATTGAACCGAAGTATTTTGCCAGTTTTTTTGCTACCGTTGCTCCAACGTGTCTTATACCTAATCCGAAGAGCACGCGCTCAAAAGGAACTTCCTTACTCTGTACAATTCCTTCGAGGATGTTTTGCACGCTCTTTTTCTTAAACCCTTCCAATGCTATCAACTGGTCAAAGGTGAGCGAATACAGATCTCCAGGATGGCTAATTATACCTTTCTCAACGAAGAGCTGAACCGTTTCACTGCCAATGCCAGTAATATCCATAGCCTTTCTACTGATATAATGCTCAATCCTTCCACTTACCTGAGGTGGACAACTTTCAATATTTAGACAGTAATGCTGTGCTTCTCCATCCTTTCGAACTAAAGTAGTTGCACATTCAGGACATTCTTTGATAAAGCGAATCTCAGTGGCATCAGCGGCCCTCTTGTCTAGATCAACGCCTACCACTTTCGGAATGATCTCACCTCCTTTTTCTACAAAGACACTATCTCCTAAATACAGATTTAAGAGTTCAATCTGATCGTTGTTGTGCAAGGAAGCCCGTTTTACAGTTGTGCCGCCGAGCCAAACAGGCTCTAAATTTGCCACAGGTGTAATGGCACCAGTTCTGCCGACCTGATAAGTCACCTCATTTAAAAAGGTACTCACTCGTTCGGCCTTGAACTTATAAGCGATTGCCCATCGTGGGGACTTAGCCGTAAAACCAAGATCTTGTTGCGCTGAGTAGCTATCTACCTTAATGACGATACCGTCAATATCGAACGGCAAGTCTTTTCGCGCAGCATCCCAATGGCTAATAAAATCGATGATTTGATCGATACTCTCGCACTCTTCAATAAATCGATTCTTCTTCAAAGGAACTTTGAAACCCATAGTACCAGCTACAAAGATAGCACCTCTATGGGAAGGGCTTATTACGCCTTCGGGCAGCACGTGATACAAATAGGCATCTAACCCTCTTGAGGCCACTTCACTACTATCCTGCAATTTCAGCGTACCAGAGGCACAATTTCTCGGATTTGCAAACGTGGATAAACCGGCAGCTGTTCTTTTGTTATTGAGATTCTTAAACGCTGCATGGGGCATTACGATTTCACCCCGTATCTCAAAGTCTTTTGGGAATTCACCGGTTAATTTTAACGGGATGCTTCGAATGGTTCTTACGTTGACGGTAATATCATCACCTTGTGTCCCGTCTCCTCGAGTAATCGCCTGGGTTAGCACACCATTTTCGTAGCGTATTCCTATAGCTACGCCGTCGTATTTTAATTCACACACAAAGGTGGCCTCTGGTACCTTCTTTTGCACCCTGGTAATCCACTCTTGAATCTCTTCTAGAGAATAGGAATTACTCAAAGACAGCATAGAATAGTGGTGCTGAACAGTGTTGAAGCTTTTGGTTATTCCACCTCCTACTCGAACGCTTGGACTATTGGCATCGGCATATTCCGGATGCGCAGACTCAAGGGATTCTAATTCCTTCAAGAGCATATCGAACTCGTAATCAGAAATTACTGGAGCATCCTCGATATAGTATTTACGATTGTGCTTATGCAGTTCATCACGCAGTGATTCTATCTTTTCTTTAATCCCCATACTGTGCGAAAATCATTCTGTCTTTTCCTTGCAAATCTTGCAATAAGTTAACCTCTTTACAGCCAAAAGAAGCACATAGTTCAATCATTTGTTCACCAAAATCCTCGTGGATTTCAAAAACCACGTATACTGTTGAATCTTTTTTCTTTTCGGTGGCCAATTCAAGCAACCTTCGGTAGAACAATAGCGGATCTTCGTCAGGCACAAAAAGCGCTGTATCGGGCTCATATTCTACCACATTATTGTCCATAACGTGCGCTTCACTCTTTGGGATATAAGGCGGATTTGAAACGAGAAGATCAAACTCTGGTAACGCTTCTTCAAGTACATCCAAGACTTGAAAATTAACGTCTGCTTCTAGCCTTTCTGCATTCACCTTGGCAGCATCTATGGTTTGCCGGTGAATATCGACACCCATTATGCTCCAATTTGGCCTTGCCAATTGCAATGCAATAGCAATACAACCGCTTCCTGTACCTACATCAATCACCTTTAAATCTTCATTTGAAAACCTTTCGAGAATGCTCGCTACCAACTCTTCCGTCTCAGGACGTGGTATTAAAGTATGTTGATTAACAGCAAATGCATTATCTAAAAAAAATGCTTCACCAAGCACCAATTGCACTGGAGTGTTTGCTTTTAGCTCAGCTAAATCAGCATCGAATGACGGGAAATCTACTTCTCCTTGCCTTCTCATAATGAGATCAATATGGGACATCCGCAGTCGCGATTTAAACCAAAGTTTAATCACCGCCAAAGCTTCTCTATCCCCATAAATGGGAACAAGGATTTCTTGAGCCTTTTGTTGATAAGTAGAGAGTGTGAACATTTGGCTTGAAATTACATCATAGCCTCCTACCTTTGGGCTATGGATCACAGCAAGTTTCTCACACGTTGCTTACAACTCGCTAATTATGGCAGAGGCACTGCATCTCCCAATCCGATGGTAGGTGCTGTGGTAGTCCATAATGGGAGTATTATTGGTGAGGGATACCATAGAAAAGCTGGCGAATCGCATGCAGAGGTGATGGCCATTAAAAGTGTAGAAAACGCTGCTTTGTTAAAGCAGAGCACCCTGTATTGCTCATTAGAACCATGTGCCCATTACGGTAGGACGCCGCCTTGTTGTGAACTTATCTCATCGCACGGTATTCCACATGTGGTTATTGGTACTGGAGATCCCCATAGTAAGGTAGATGGGAAGGGTGTTGCACACCTAAGAGATCATGGCATTAAGGTAGAGTTCGCACCTTCACCAATCATATTTCAGAGGCTAAACGAAGTCTTTTGGACCAATATGACCAAGAACAGACCTTATTTCTCTCTTAAATGGGCTGAAAATGCTTCTGGTCATATCGACAGGAATAGAACAGCAGAAGAACAACCTTTGCGCATAAGCGGTCCTTTAGCTACTTTGCGAACGCATCAATTGCGCGCACACGTAGACGGTATTTTGGTTAGTTCGAAAACCGCATGTTTTGATCGACCAGGTTTAACTACGAGGAATTGGTCAGGTCAAGATCCTACCCCTATCATTTTATTTGGTCAACACTTTCCTTTGCAGGGGGAATGGGTATCTGGTTTGGAAGTTAAGCCGTTTGTAATTGGTAATCCATTGCCGGAAGGTTTTTCGGGTATTACTTGCGACCCTAAAGACCTTCATCAATGGGCGCCGAAGCTGCTCGATTTTGGTCTGAATCACGTTTTAGTAGAAGGTGGTGCCAGAGTTTTACAGTCATTCATAGATGCCGGTTTTGCAGATAGTATTCATCGATACGTATCGGAAGATGAGATAGAGGACGGAGTAATTGCCCCTCGTTCAATCAAATTAAACTCAATGTCCAATCTAGGCAATGACCGCTATGACCGCAGTTGATTACTTCTTTACTATTAATCAGCCTGCACTGGCAGAATTGAAGGATAAAGAGAGTAAGTTTAGAGCTTATCTCTTTCCTGTGAAAAGTGAAGAAAGCTTTAGGGGTCAGCTGAATTTCATCAAAGAACAAGAGTTTAAAGCGCGCCATCATTGCTGGGCACTTATTTTGGGTGAAGGTGCAGACTTTCAAAGATCCAATGATGACGGAGAGCCAAGAAATACAGCTGGAGCACCTATACTTCGGGCGCTTGTAAGTTCAGGATTAACGAATATAGCCTGTGTTGTGGTTCGTTATTTTGGAGGCTCTAAACTAGGCGTGTCAGGTTTGATAGCTGCATACGGTGGCAGTGCTGAATTGGCTATTGAAAACTCTCAAAAACTCAAAGAAGTTATCTCGCAAGAACTTACTTTGAGTGCAACATACGAGCACATAGCCTTAATTGAGAGAATGATCAAGATATATGGCGCAGATGTTGTAGCAAGAGAACAACAAGAAAGAGTAACTTATACCCTATTAATTCGTCGGTCAATGGTCGGCGAGGCAACGGATTATGTCAAGAAGAATCATCACATTACTATTCACGCTGATAGTTAGCCTAGCATTTAGTCAGAATATTGAGGGACTAGAACACGAGTATTTCGCAACGCGTAAAAGCCCGCACGCACAATACCTTCGATTTACTTATCGCTACCAGGATATCCCAATCCTCGAACATCAGCTTTTAGAAATTCAGACACTAGATGGTAATTTAGTTAAAACGAAATCATCATTAAGCCAGGAGGCGCTTGCCGCGCTTACTCCGTCCCTGGAAGGCCCTTATCTCTTGTGGAGGTCTAGCAACTGGCTGTCTGTTAGACCTGATACGACTAACAATGGTTTTGAACATTTTGTTGAGTTGTATAATATTGACAATGAAATAGTTGAAACCATAGAATTAAACCTTAATTTCATTGATACCACTGTACAAGTTCGTGTATTTAACCCAGATCCATTGACCCCAAATAATCTAAGTTACGGCGGCATTTACACCGACATGAACGACGGTAATTCAGGAGTCTTAGACAGTTTGACTGTGCTCGATTCTGTCACAGTAGATGTCGTAAATGATACGGTTCGTATGAAAAATTCTTATATACAAGTGATAGACTTTGATGCACCGTATATAAGTATCAGTACCGACCCCAACAATTGGGTTTCAGGAAGAGCATCCGATGAATTTGAACAAGTGATGGTAACCTATCACATTACCAAGCAAAACGAATACCTGAATGCGTTGGGCTATGGAAACATCCTTAATTATGCCATTCATGTCGACCCTCAAGCCTTGAACGGACAAGACAACTCAATGTTTAACTGGGGTACTAACCCTCCTCGTCTATTTTTTGGTGAAGGTGGCGTTGACGATGCAGAGGATGCAGATGTTATTATTCATGAGCTTGGACATGCTATTAGTCACGGTGCGGCTCCAGCTTCTACAAATGGGGATGAACGTCGGACTTTTGACGAGGCATTAGGTGATTATTTTGCGGAACGTTATGGCAGAATGAATGGGGTTCAAAGCACACGTATTTTCGACTGGGACGGCAACAATACATTTTGGAATGGACGAAGTGCCGTTTATGACGGCCAGAAAGATTACAACACCATAAGTTCATTTTGGAACATTTATCAGCATACTGATATTATGGTCGGTGCAATGCTCGAGTTTAGTGCGGCTACATCAGTAAATGATTCTGTAGTCGATAAAATAGTATTAGAAAGCCTCTATCAACTTATGTCCTTTCAAAGTCTTCGTGAGATCGCAGAAAATATATTGTCTGCAGATTCAATAGTAAATAACGGAAACTACTCTCAAGCCATTTATACGGCGTTTGGAGCACCAAAAAACATTTTAAGCGGGGTTTCCACAGATGAACAGGTTAAGTCCCAGAAAATGCCTTATTTAAATTTTGAGGGTGCGATTAAGGTTGTAATCCCTTCTAATGAGACCTATTTTTATAAAATTTATACTCTAAATGGGCAACTACTGTCCTCAGGTAAAGCGCAAAATGAATTACATCTGAGAGATATTCCGAGTGTAATTTACCTCACAAACTCAACAGGTATTACAACTGTGTTGAAGAGGCCTTAAGTAAGAGTGCCTTTAAATCATCCGGACACTGTTTTGTTTTGAATGATTTAGTATCGACGAAAACTAAGACTACCTTGCCTGTAACCAAAGTTTTACCCGCCTTATTTTTTAGTGTGTGGTAAAATGATATCTTTCTTGAAGGAAGTTCTTTTATGAGTGTCTCTAGAACCAGTTCTTGATCGTACTTAGCACCAGCCTTAAAGTCCATATCAAGATGGACTACAGGGAGCATTGTTCCACACTTTTCCATCTTGGCATAACTCATACCAAGATCACGTAGTAATTCAACACGACCTACTTCAAAATAGGTGGCATAATTCCCGTAGTAGACCACACCCATTTGATCAGTCTCGGAATATCTAGGACGAAACTCAAAAATTCCTTTCAAATTTATTTTTTCCATCAGGTAAACTTAAGAATATTGCAAGTCGATTTTCAGCACTGAATCTTCTGTAAGCCGTGAATTTTCAACACATTGAGCCGATTGTGGTATTTTATACTGAAATTTTTTTTGGGTTTTATTTAGAGACTGATTATCAATGAGTTACAAATCCCTTAAGAAAAACTTTTTATTAACACAACCCTAAAAAAATTTTGTTGAAAGAGAATTTATCAACAGATTTGTATTGCAGGCGAAAGGGGAAATTTTTCCTCCACGCAGCCCCCTTATTTTTAAGAGACACACAAACACGGTCTAGAGACTTCAAGAACCTCGAGACAGCACCTTTTTTGAGTCATGAGTAAAACAGTTGGAACGATTTGGAATGAAGCTTTAGAATTTATCAAGGATAACGTAGATGAGCAGTGTTATGAAACCTGGTTTTCGACTATTAAACCAATTAAAATTCAAGGTATAGTTCTTACTGTCCAGGTACCCTCAAAATTCTTTTATGAGTACCTAGAAGAAAACTACATTTCTTTACTTAAAGCAGCCATTACAAAAAGCTTAGGTGAAGGGGCTAAATTGGTTTATAGTATAGTCATGGAAAACTCCTATGACAATAACATACCTCCTACGATGAAACTTCCTAGTTCAGGTCGTCGTAAACATAAACCTCAAAGCGTAAATATGCCTGTGGCCATTACGAATGAAAAGAGTATTAAAAACCCATTTGTAATTCCGGGATTGCAAAAACTCAATATTGATAGCCAACTAAATCCAAATTACACATTTGACAATTTCATTGAAGGCGATTGTAATCGACTTGCAAGATCTGCGGGCTTGGCTGTAGGTAAAAGTCCAGGTGGAACTTCTTTCAACCCGTTAATGCTTTATGGAGGAGTTGGGCTCGGTAAAACTCACTTGGCCCATTCTATTGGTGTAGAAATCAAAGACAACTATCCTGAGAAGACCGTATTGTACGTAAGTGCTGAGAAATTTACACAACAGTTTATTGATAGCATTCGAAATAATTCCAAGAATGACTTTGTTCACTTCTATCAGATGATTGACGTACTTATTATCGATGATGTACAGAGTTTTTCAGGAAAGGAGAAAACACAAGATGTATTCTTTGAAATCTTCAACCACCTTCACCAAAACGGTAAGCAAATTATCCTTACCTCAGATCGAGCGCCAGTAGAACTTCAAGGTATGGAGCAGCGTTTGTTGAGCCGCTTCAAGTGGGGATTGAGTGCTGATTTGCAAAAACCAGGGCTCGAAACGCGCGTAGCTATTCTAGGTAAAAAACTGTACAATGATGGTATTGAGGTAGAACAAGACATTGTTGAGTTTATCGCCTACTCTATTAATTCTAATGTTCGTGAACTTGAAGGTGCGCTCATCAGTATTTTGGCGCAAAGTTCTTTAAACAAAAAGCAAATCACTATGGAGCTCGTAAAATCGATGGTCGATAAGTTTGTGAAGAGTACAACACGTGAAATTTCTATTGACTTCATTCAAAAAGTTGTGTGCGACTATTTCGATATGCCTCTAGAATTGCTTAAGTCCAAAACACGTAAACGAGAAATTGTTCAAGCGCGTCAACTAAGCATGTATTTCTCCAAACAATTGACTAAAAACAGCCTAGCGTCTATCGGTCAGCAGTGCGGAAATAAAGATCACGCAACTGTATTGCACGCCTGCCGTACAGTCAATAATCTAAAAGAAACAGACAAGCGGTTCAAGACGTACGTCGACGATTTACAAAAGAGATTAACACTCGCTTAATTTTATCATACGAATGCATAAAAGAGTCAGTATCTTCGAATACTGACTTTTTTTATGAATGTACTAATGGTATGCTTGGGAAACATTTGTCGTTCACCCCTAGCACATGGAATTTTAGAAGCAAAGGCACCTAACGGTTGGCAAATAGATAGTGCTGGGACATCTGGTTGGCATGAGGGAGAGCGACCGGATACAAGGTCAATCATTACTGCTAAGGGGCGTGGATTAAACATTAATCAACAGCGTTCAAGACTATTTACCGTAGAGGATTTCAATGCTTTCGATATCATTTTTGTAATGGATAGCTCAAACTACGCAAGCATTTGTAGACTAGCTCCAGATAAAGAATCAAAAGCCAAAGTGCGTTTAATTATGAACGAAGCTTATCCACATGAAAATAGACAGGTACCTGACCCTTACACTGGCGGTCAAAGCGGCTTTGAAGACGTATATGACTTACTCGAACTAGCCATTGATAAATTTTTAGCACAACACTTATGAACGGCACAATATACCTTGTCCCCAATAGCCTAGGTGAAGACAATTACCCTAAGGTTCTTCCACCAGATGTGGTTAAGATTATTAACTCCTTGGAATATTTCATAGTTGAAAATGAAAAAACCGCTAGAGCTTTCATTAAGCGGCTTCTTCCAGATAAAACACAGTGCGACATCACTATGGAAATTCTGGACAAGCATACGGATCCTTTAGACTTACCTCGTTTCTTAGAACCCGTTAAATACGGAAAAGATGTTGGTATAATCTCTGAAGCTGGTGTTCCTTGTGTGGCAGATCCTGGAGCTGAAATAGTGAGTATCGCCCACCGCAAAGGATATATTGTTAAACCTTTAGTAGGGCCATCTTCTATCCTACTGGCTCTAATGGGTAGCGGCTTCAATGGGCAGCAGTTTACCTTCCGAGGATACCTCCCCTTTGACAAAGCAATTCGTAAGCGAGTTTTTCAAGCGATGACCAAGGACCTTATTGACGGTATAACTCAGATATTTATGGAGACTCCGTATCGCAACAATAAACTTATGGAAGAACTTTTAAAGGTTGTTCATCCTGAGACAAAGTTATGTATTGCCTGTGATATCACGCTCCAAAATGAGTACATTGAAACTAAGACTATTGCCGATTGGGCAACGAGTTTACCCGATTTACACAAACGACCCACTATTTTCCTTCTCGACTAAATGACTGATTGGAATCCAGAAGATAAAGTACTAATAGAGAATACGTTCAATGATTTATTGAAGAGTATTGAGTATAAGACGGATAAAGACGATGTTAATCTTATAAAGCGTGCTTTCCGTTTATCAAATGATGCTCATAACGGGATACGTAGAAAAACAGGTGAACCTTATATCACGCATCCTATTAAGGTTGCCCAAATCGTTGCCACGGAA
>CAJWZE010000039.1 GCA_913049845.1 uncultured Cryomorphaceae bacterium | reverse complement strand
GCTCAATGGAAGGGGGTAGCGCACCAAGACGCTCCATTACCTTATGAAAACCAACACTGTAGCGCTGAACGATTTCCATCGGTTCTAATTGCTCCAACCGTGCCTTCTTCGCAATCTTATCCTCGCCCTCGTCGGCATCGTTTTCAAGATGACCTGCATCGGTAATGTTTCGTACGTAACGAACCTGATACCCTAAATGACTCAGATATCTAAAAATGAAATCAAACGAGGTAAAGGTTCGAGCATTTCCTAAGTGAACATCAGAATAGACAGTTGGTCCACACACATACATCCCAATACGCCCTTCACTGACAGGAACAAGCTGCTCCTTAGCACCAGTGAGGCTGTTTTCAATATAAATGGGGTATTGGCTGTACAATGGGTTCATTATGTGCCGAAATCGGTCTTTAAGTTGATGTAGTCGAGGAATTCTTTCTTTTTTGCTTCGTCTTGGAAAACGCCTCCAAATTCAGCAGTTACGGTAGAGCTTTCAATATCTCTTATACCGCGTGAGTTTACACAGAGGTGTTTTGCATCAATCACACACGCTACATCTTTAGTGCCCAAAACTTCTTGAAGCGCATGAACTACCTGACGTGTAAGTCGCTCTTGAACCTGAGGACGTTTAGCATAATAGTCTACTATGCGATTCATCTTGCTGAGGCCAACTACTTTTCCTTTCGAGATGTAAGCAACATGAGCGCGGCCGACGATCGGCAGCAAATGGTGCTCACAAGTGGAATAAAGTACAATGTTCTTTTCAACGAGCATTTCATCGTACCTGTATGAATTCTCAAACGTGCTCATACTCGGCTCTCGTTTCGGATTTAATCCACCAAAAGCCTCTTTCACGTACAGTTTTGCCACGCGCGCAGGAGTACCTCTTAGGCTGTCATCTTCTAAGTCCATACCGAGTGTCTCAAGGATACCTTTAACATGTTCAGTGATGATGGCAATCTTCTCTTCGTCCGATTTGTCGAATGCATTCGCTCTTAACGGCGTTGTTGCCGAAAAACTTTCGTGTGCATCACCAATGGCTTCGATCAATGCTTCGTCAATCTTGTTAGACATAATTCCTGCTCAATTTTAGGGCCGCAAAGTTACATCAATTAGTCCCAATAAGGAACGCCTTGAGTACTTGCTTTTTCTTCTAGTTGGTCGATGGCTTCCTCAACAGCATCAAGGGCTGCTTGTGCGTCTTTCATCATTACCTTAGCATCTTCCAGCATATTTTTCATTGAACCTGTTGGCGCACCTCGGTGGTTCCAAGAGCCCCACGCGAGAATACCCACTACATCTCCAAGAGACGGTACGGTCTCGATTTCACGCTTGGTACGCGATGGATCTCCGTTTAGCAACAGGCTCAACTCTTTTAACTGCATGTCAATAGCTCTCGCTGCTGAAAGGTCTTCCACAGAAGTACTAACGGTATTTCTGAATCCGGCGCGCAACTTACCCAGCTCTTCTTTGAGCTTTTTATATTCATTTTCAATGCGGTTTGCAGCAGCATACACGGCATCTACGTCTGCATTGAACTCGTAGTCAATATCCTCGTAGTTGTACAAATGATTTACCTCAAAGGTGTGTCCTGAAACCAATTCTTCAAGCTGTCCATTCGTTGAGCGTAGTACAGAAATGCTGTACGTACCTGGCTTTACGAAGGTGGTTGTACCTGGATTGGTTTTTGGCTCCCCGCTAACGTTAATGCCTGCTTTACTGCTGTATTTAGCGTTCCACGTAAAGCGTTGTATGCCTTTGAAGTCGCCGCGAGTGAATCTAGCTACCTCTGTGCCTTCTTCATCTTTCACAATGAACAATAGGTATGGCGATTCTTCCCAATCCTCAGCACGAAGCTGATCCATAGTCGGGTAGTGGGGCAGTTCATTGTTCGCCTCTGGACGTTCATCTTTAACGCGTGCAGCACCGTTTGAGATGTATAAGTGGAAAGTTACACCCATAGTAGGGTTCTTCGAGCGATAGTGTTGGCTTCCTTTGTAGTCAATTCCGCCAATGTTCGCTCTTTGGAAAAGTAATCCAGGCTTCGTTGCGAAGAATGCAGCATCTTGGTCAAGAACATACTCTAACTCACGCAACGGTGAATAATTATCCAATACATAGAAGCCACGGCCAAAGGTTGCAATAACCAAATCGTTTTCACGCTCCTGTATTGCTATGTCTTTTACGGCAATCGTTGGAAGTCCACTCTTAAGCTGCGCCCAGTGTTCGCCTCCGTTAAGTGTGTAGAACATTCCGAATTCTGTTCCTGCAAAGAGTAGGTCTGGGTTGATTGGGTCTTCAACCAAGGAATACACAGTACCACGCTCTGGCAGATCGCTGGCGATGCTCGTCCAGTTTTTACCACCGTTAGTGCTCTTGTAGACGTAAGGTTTGAAATCGCCGTTTTTGTGGTTGTTAAATACGGCGTAAACTACATTTTCTTTGTGTGCAGACAATACAAGATCCTGCACGTACACCAATGGAAGGCTTAGAGAGCCGACTTTGGTTTTTGGCAATTCAGAGAAATTTTTGATGCTCGACCAATTTTTCCCGTCGTCGCTTGTCTTCCACACCAGACCGTCGTCGGTACCTGCCCAAAGCTCTCCAGGATTGTTTGGATGCTCGCGAAGGGTAACAATATTGCCGTAGATGGATGTACTCTTGTGAAGTGCAATCGCATCTGGCCCCCAGTAACGGTCCATGATAGGAAGGGTATTACGGTCCAATTGACGCGACAAATCTCCTGAAATCACTTCCCAACTTCCGCCGCGGTCGTTTGATTTAAAGACCTTGTTTGCAGCAAAGTAGATGGTCTTTTTTTGATGCTTACTCGTAATTAGAGGAGCATCCCAGTTCCAGCGGTAGGCACCCTCCTTATAACGAGGTTGTGGCTGGATTGGAGTTTTCTCGCCGGTTTGTTTGTTGAATCGAACTAACCAACCGTATTGAGCTTGTGCATAAACGATGTTTGGATCTTCAGGATCAGTAGCACTTTCGAAGCCATCACCTCCGTTGGTTACAATCCAGTCACTATTGATAATTCCTCTGCGGTTGATCGTCTGAGAAGGACCACCCAATGAGTTGTTGTCTTGAGTACCACCGTACACATTGTAGAAGGGCCAGTCATTATCAACGGCTACGCGATAGAATTGTATCGTAGGAAGATTAGCACGCCAGTTCCAGCTGTCCATTTCGTCCCAAGTCTCGTACAAGCCACCATCTGTACCGATGATTATGTGCTTGGTGTTTGTGGGATCAATCCACAAACAGTGGTTATCTACGTGTTTGTCTTTTTTAGGAATGCGTTTAAAGCCCTTACCACCATCAATACTCACGTGAGCGTAAGTATCCATACTGTAAACTGTATTTACACGTGTTGGGTGCGCGATGAGCTCTACATAGTAGTTACCGCTGGTCTCATGACCGCTCTGCTTGCTCCAGCTCTCGCCACGATCTGTGCTCTTGTACATCCCATGACCCTCCACGGTTGCATAAAGCACATCTGGATTCGCCGGGCTGATGTCCATACCTATACGTCCAACATCACCTCCAGGGAATCCATTACCAACTTTATCCCAATGCTTACCGCCGTCTGTACTCTTATACATAGCACTTTCAGGGCCGCCGCTTAGATGCGTGTATACGTGACGTCTTCTCTGATGAGCAGTTGCATACATAACATCCGGGTTGCGCGGATCCATATGGATTTCGTTAAATCCAGTGTGTTCACTCACATCTAAAATGCAGGTCCAATTTTTCCCGCCATCATTAGTCTCATAGATACCTCGTTGGCCACCCTTGTTCCAAAGCGGCCCATAAGCAGCAACATATACATGGTTTGAATTTCTTGGATCAATAGCGATCATACCAATGTGTTCGCTGCTTTCTAGACCAGTATTCGTCCACGATTTACCACCGTCCCTACTCACATATACTCCGTCACCGTAAGCCACAGAGCGCTGGTTGTTGTTTTCACCGGTTCCTACCCAGATAGTATTCGTATTGTTCGGATCTATTTCTATGCATCCTGTGCTGTACGAATTTTCATTTTCAAAAATGGGTTGCCAAGTGGTACCATTATTCGAAGTTTTCCATACGCCGCCAGAAGCCAGGGCTAGATACATCTCTGCCTTGTTCCCCGGATTCACAGCTAGATCTGCAATACGACCTGAAGTCGTAGCAGGACCAATATCTCTAAATTTGAAAGCGCTGGTATTCGCTGTTGTCCACGCTGGAGCGTCGTCTTTTGATTTACGTTGGCTAAAGCCAGTGAAGGTGATGGTTAATGCTAGTAGAAGCGTCCAAAACTTTTGCATAATGCTGTTCTATCAAGGTTAAATGGTTATACCGCCAAAATAACGGCTAACAGTACATTGGGTTTATGTTATGCAAATTAAGCCAAAACGACTAAAAATCGTCTAGAATTTGAAGGTAACCCCGGTACTTAGAACAGAAAGTGTGTTTGAGTAGTCAACTGCATTGGTGAAATCCGCGCTATACATAAAATATTGCTTGTTTCGAACAATGCTTCCGAAGCTAACATTATAGGTCGCACGATCCGATTTTATGCTCACGCCACCGCCAACCTGAAGGTGCCTTCCTAACTGCTCTTGAGCACTGGAAACAACGGTAGCACCTGCTTGAAGGGTAAGAATTCCAAAGCGCAGCTCACCTGCTGTCCCAATCTGCTGTACCGGCGCAAGAAGTGAATCAATAGTTTCGTTTAAATAGCGTTCATTTCTCGAAATCATTCTACCAGCAGCAGTTGGCGCATAGGTGTAATTTACCGTCAATAGTCCCTTTCTACCGGCTACGAGCGTTATTCCACCTCGCAGCTTTGGTGCAGTCATCATAGACCACTCATACATTTCTCCGAAGCCTTCCGCAGTAATGCCGCTGGTGGAGATAGAAGGTCGATCGGCTCGGAATTTAGTTTCCCAATCTTGAATAAATGCGTAAATGCTTGGCAACTCAAACGCAGCAGCAATACGCAAAAACTGTACAGGACGGTAGTAAAAACCAACATTTCCAGTGATTCCAGCGGCGCTATTCTTCCACCATTCTTCCATTGTGAAGTCGGTCAGATCTGTGGTTTGGTTAAAGGATTCTTCGTGCGCAATCTCCACGGTTTCGAACGTGTATATAAAACTCAAAGAACCCCCGACATAAAATCTTTGGGTAAGACCTTTTCCTGTACCAATAGTCCATCGGTTGCGCATACCTCGCCTGAAATACAGATGCTTGGTGTTGACATCAAAAAGGTTGGCTGGGGCAAAATAGTTGCCTGTGTTTGAGTTATAATCAACGGCATAACTCTGGTACATCATGTCTTCGTAAGGACCTAATTCCGGCAAGTAGTCCGGGGGAGTCCCTGCAGCATTATTGATGAATTGCGATAGGATAGACCCCCCATTCGCTTCGTTATTGCGAAGTCGTCCGCGGTAAAGTTGATCCGTGTTGTATGAAAAGAACACATGCCAACCATTTTTTAGATCTCGGGCGACAAAACCGGTACTTCCTACATTTAGGTTATTGGAATTACCTAGAGTCCCACCGGTGGTACTGCGGTTGCGTGAATTGAAAACATTACCACTTACTGAAAAGGCATCTTGTCGGTAAAGTCCAACAGTAGCTGGGTTTAGCGCCAAAGCTGTCAATGAACCGCTCATTCCCACCATGTTTCCAGCTAAAGCATTAAACCTGCTATCGCCGAAACTTAAGGGTGCATTGAGCTCTGTAAAGTAGTCTAGGTCCTGAGCACCCGAGGTTACATGGAGCGCACAAATCAGGAAGGTTGCACTTAGTTTTCTAATCATCTTCTTCTGCCGCTACTACTGTTCGAACTCTGTGAACGTGTGCTGCGTGAAGGTGAAGGTGATGTGCTTGTGCCAGGGTCGTATGTTCTAGACGGTTTTGAGTTGTATGATTTTGTATTGCTTCGGTCATAGGTTCGGCTCGAGCGTTGAGTTGGCCGCGTATAAGAACGTGAAGCGGCGTTGTTGGAAGAGGAGCGGCGTGAGGTAGTTTGTACCGAAGAGCGGACGTTTTGCTGCGCTGCAGCTTCTTGCTGAAAGGAGTTTGCAGCTTCAATAATTCCGCGCCATCCTGTACTTTTAGTAGTGCCGCTAGTAGTTCCCGTATTACGGCCACTGCTTACTCCAGCTCCTCTGGTAGAGGTATATTTTGAAGGCCTACGGTTGCCGTAATTAGTTCGAGTAGTAGAATTAGTCGTTGTTGTGCTAGTTGTGCCTGTCCCGGAGCTGTTACCGCCTGTTGACGACCAAGAGTTGTTGTTCCATCCCCAACCATTATTCCAGCCATATGGGTTGTAGCCATAACCGTATCGGTATGGATCGTAACTGTATCCCCAACCATTGTTCCAACCATTGTTCCATCCGAAAGGGTCGTGCCAACCCCATCCATTGTTCCATCCGTATCCTGGTCCATATGTGTATCCCATACCCCAGCCATTGTTCAACACCCAAGCAGGGTTGTTCCACGGAGACCATTGGTTGATCATAGACCCCGTACCGCCAAAAAAGGAGAATGAACTACCGGGTCGATTGAAAGAATTAAATCCTGTGTTGGATAAGCCTGAAGAAGGTGTATTGTTCCACAAGATACCTCCTTGGCTGCTATTCTCTGGCACAATTACTTCGGATGAATTTGTCCAGATATCGTCTAATTCTTCTTCAGAATAACTCTGTGACAAGGTCATAGAGGTGCGGGCAAACTGTGGTGAGGGGAGCGTAGGGTCGTAGTAGTTTTCATCTTCTGCGTAATTATCCGCCAAGGAAACCGCACTGCTGCATCCGATCAATAGTGCATAACTAATCGCCAATAAAAACACGCCTTTCCTCATAACTTCTGTAGATTTGTCAATCAATTTACAAAAGTCATACCAACTCTAATACAATGGGAAAGCATTTAACCTCGCGTGAGCAGGATTACTCTAAATGGTATAATGAATTGGTTGTTAAGGCCGATTTGGCGCAGAATTCAGGTGTGCGCGGATCAATGGTAATCAAACCTTACGGTTTTGCAATTTGGGAAAGTATACAGGCTGACCTCGATCGTCGCTTTAAAGAAACAGGCCATATGAATGCTTATTTCCCCTTGTTCATTCCTAAGTCCTATTTCTCGAAAGAAGCATCTCACGTTGACGGTTTCGCTAAAGAATGCGCAGTGGTAACACACTACCGTTTAAAAGACGATCCAAACGGTGGTGGTATAGTTGTAGATCCCTCGGCGAAGTTGGAGGAAGAACTTATTGTTCGTCCAACCTCAGAGACGATCATTTGGGATACCTATAAAGACTGGATTCAGAGTTACCGCGACCTGCCTATTCTCGTGAACCAATGGTCAAATGTAGTTCGTTGGGAGATGAGAACGCGTTTGTTCTTGCGTACTGCAGAGTTTTTGTGGCAAGAGGGCCATACAGCGCACGCAACGAAAGATGAGGCCATTCAAGAAGCGGAAACTATGCTCGATGTGTACGCTACTTTTGTTGAAGAGGTCATGGCTATTCCAATATTGCGTGGTCTCAAAACTGAAGGCGAACGTTTTGCTGGTGCTCTCGAAACTTACTGTATAGAAGCATTAATGCAAGATGGAAAAGCATTGCAAGCAGGTACTTCCCACTTTTTGGGTCAAAATTTCGCAAAAGCTTTTGATGTGAAATTTCAAACCAAAGAGGGCACGCAAGAATATGTATGGGCGACTTCATGGGGTGTGAGTACAAGATTGATGGGCGCTCTGGTTATGACGCATAGCGATGATAATGGATTGGTGTTGCCTCCGAAATTAGCTCCATATCAAGTAGTTATCATTCCTATTTATAAAGGACAGGAGCAATTAGATGCTATTTCAGAAGTGGCAGAAGGTCTTATGAAAGACTTACGTGTTGCTGGTGTAAGTGTAAAGTTTGATAATAGAGACACGCACAAACCGGGCTGGAAGTTTAATCAGTACGAACTCCAAGGTGTGCCTGTAAGGATTGCTATCGGTCCTAAAGACCTTGAAAAAGGTTCTGTTGAGGTCGCAAGACGTGACACATTAATAAAACAGTTCATGCAGCAGGATGAGGTAGCCATAGCTATTCCTGCCTTGCTTGAAGAAATTCAGGCTTCGTTATTCGAAAAGGCGCTATCCTTTAGAGAGGAAAACACTCAAACGGCCGATACATGGGAAGAATTCAAAGCATTGATGAAAGGTAATCCTGGATTTGTTTATGCTCATTGGGATGGCATGACAGAAACAGAAGATAAAATCAAAGAATTGACTAAGGCCACTATTCGCTGTATTCCGTTGAATAATAAGCAAGAGGAAGGGAAGTGTATTCTAACGGGAAATCCAAGTGCGCAAAGGGTAGTATTTGCCAAGGCGTATTAGGATAAAAAGTTCGATTTTTTGAGGAGAGGTGTTGCAGAACTGAAAATCGTTGTTACATTTGCACACCCCAAACAAAAGAGGGAAATGTTCTGGAACATTATGGCCCGTTCGTCTAGCGGTCCAGGACGCCGCCCTTTCACGGCGGAAACACGGGTTCGATTCCCGTACGGGTCACAACTAAAAATTGATTAAAGACATGGCAAATCATAAGTCTGCTTTAAAGAGAATACGTCAAACAGCCAGAAAGGCTGCCCACAATCGTTACTACCACAAAACGACTCGTAACGCTGTGAGAAAACTTCGCGACACCACTGATGCAGGTAAGGCAGCAGAAATGCTTCCAAGAGTATCTTCTATGTTGGATAAATTGGCAAAGCGCAACATCATCCACAAGAAAAAAGCTTCAAACTTGAAGTCTAGCTTAGCAAAGCACGTAGCTGCTCTATAAGTTTCACTTAAGCGGTGTAAAGATTTTAAGCCCGCTCCAATAGGAGTGGGTTTTTTGTGCTCAATATTTTCGGGTAGTACCAAATCCGAATGTTTAGGGATAAAAAAACCGCGCCCGAAGGAGCGGTTTACTATATGTAATTAACCGACAGTTTATGACGGGTAGATGGCGTCGATCTGATCAGCATATTTAGCCAGAATAGGCTTACGCTTCACCTTAAAGGTTGGTGTTAGACAGCCGTTGTCTACAGTAAATTCATCGGTATCAATGATGATTTTTTTTACCTTTTCCCATTGACCGAAGTTAGCATTAGCCTTCTCTACATCTTCCCATACACGGTCGATGACGCGCTGGTCCTTCGCCATTGTGTCGAAATCTATGTATTTAATATCGTGACGTGAACACCACTCTTTGACCCCGTCCTCGTTGAGGATACAGATCGCTGAAGGGAAGTTACGGCCTTCACCTACTACCATACTTTGAGCAATAAGGTGTGATGCTTTTAGTTCGTTTTCAATCAGCTGAGGGGCAATGTATTTTCCTGCGGATGTTTTAAACATCTCTTTCTTACGATCGGTAATCTTGATGAATCCATCTTCGATAACACCGATATCGCCAGTGTGGAACCAACCGTCGGTCATTACCTCCGCAGTGAGCTCTGGTTGTTTATAATAGCCCATCATGATGTTCGGTCCTTTTGCAAGGATCTCGCCATCTTCCGAAATCTTAGCTTCTACCCCGTCGATACATTTTCCTACGTATCCTACGCGAATCATACCCGGCTCAGCCGTGGTATTCACGGAAATTACAGGTGCTGTTTCAGTAAGGCCATACCCTTCGAGAATAGGTGCACCCATTCCCGAGAAGAAACGCAATAACCTTGGCTGCAACGCAGCAGACCCGCATGCGATAGCTGCGATATTACTCATTCCAAGTGCTGCGCGCACTTTGCTAAATACCAATTTGTCTGCTATCCCCAACTTCCAATGATAGAAGGCACCGTTGGCATGCTCAGGCTCCCATTTTAATGATAGGGAAACTGCCCATTCAAAGATTTTGGCTTTCACTCCACCTGCTGAGATACCGTTGGCAACAATACCGTCAAAAAACTTCTCGAGTAGACGCGGTACTGCTGTAAAGATAGTGGGCTGAACCATATTGAGGTCCGCTTTTAACGTGTCTAAAGCTTCTGCAAAGTAGATAGAAGCCCCGTTGTACATATATAGGTAGTGAATGAAGCGTTCGAAACTGTGACAAACAGGAAGAAAACTTAATGTCTTGGCTTGGCCTCTTGGTAGCCCGGGAATTCTTGGGGTAGCTGCAATTACGGTAGTAGAGATGTTTGCATGGCTAAGCATTACACCCTTAGGAAGACCAGTAGTACCAGAGGTATAAATGATGGTCGCAAGATCTTCAGGCTTTACGCTCGCCATAAACTGCTCCATTTCTGCTTGGCGCTTCATGCTTTCACCTAATGCCAAAATTTCAGACCAGTGATTGCGTCCTTCGTACTTTTCGAAGGAATATACTTTGTTCATGTCCTTGCAATTGCCGATTACATTGGTCACCTTATCGTATAGTTCATCGTTAGAAACGAAACAGTAGATGCTTTCACTATGGTTGAAAATGTATTTGTAATCCTCTTCAGTCATAGTTGGATAGATCGGTACATCGACAGCGCCAATCTGCAAAAGTGCATGGTCCATGATGTTCCATTCGCAACGATTGTTGTGCGAAATCAATGCTACTTTATCTCCGTGCTTGATCCCCAATTCCAATAAGCCTCGAGCAGCTTGGTTTACGGTATCAATAAATTCACTTGTACTGTAGCTTTTCCATTGCCCTCCAACTTTGGATGACATCATTACTTCTAAAGGGAAATGCTCTTGCTGATATCTTGGGAAATCAAATAAGCGAGTAGGGTTCTTCATGTTATGATGATGTTTGAGTGTCGTGTTAAGTAAGCTTCAAGATACTAAAAAAGGTCAATGGCACACTTGCTCTTTTATTCCTTGAAAGCAACCCTTCCCGAGAGGATAGTGACTACGACTTTACAGCTTCCTCTGTCTCGTTGTGAGCTGTCGTAGAGGTCTTGATTTAGTACGGTAAAGTTGGCGCGTTGGCCAATTTTAATGCTGCCGTAGAGCTCTTCACCAAATGCGCTGTATGCTGCGCCATAAGTCATTCCCTCAATAGCTTCTGTCGGACTCAGTTTTTGATTGGCGTTAAAACCGCCTGCAGGCCAATGTTCTTTATCCATACGGTCCACTGCGGCAAAGAAAGTATTAAGTGGATTAACCTGTTCGATGGGGAAATCTGTACCTAAGGCAAGTAAACCAGATGCATTAAGGATGCGTTTATAGCTATAGGCGTGGCTCATCCTGTGGTGTCCTAAGAGTTCTTCGGCCCAATACATGTCGCTCGTAGCATGGGTTGGCTGCACAGAAGCTATAATGTTGGGGTGTGTATAGTACGAGCTGTCCTCAGGCGTCATGATTTGCGCATGTTCTACTCGAAATCTCAGGTCTTTTTCACGGTCCAATGAATTAAAGCTCTCCAACAAAATATGATGTGCACTATCGCCAATGGCATGCACACAGAGCTGCCAGTCGTTTTTTAAGCAACGGTCTCTTAAAAGGTCTAAATCACTTGGCGTCAATAATGGCAGGCCGTAGTGCTCTGGTAAGTCGTGGTAGGGCGCCCTGAGCAATGCACCTCTTGAACCAAGGGCACCGTCGAGATACGCCTTGACACTTTTTACGCGCAGCAGGTCTTTTAGAATTGGTCCATGGGATTCGAAATAAGATAAGTCTTCCTCCGTATTTGAAATCATAGCATTGACCATCAATCCAAATTTTCCCTCATTCTGCAGCGAGTCTAGGATGAGGATTTTCTTTGTATTTAATCCAGCATCCGTCATAGCTGTAATCCCATATTTCACCAAACTGTCTTGTGCTTGTAAGAGCACATTTCTCCACCATTTAGAACTGTGCGAAGGAAGTGTGACCAATTGTTGGGCATTATCCACCAATATACCGTCAAGAATGGCTCCGCCCTCTATGGTCATTTCATTACTTATGTTGAATGCATCTAGGACCGGTTGATTGACCCAAGCGGCGTGCCCGTCGATGCGTGTAAGGAAGATTTTTATCCCAGTAAAGGGTAATAAATCTTCGGACTTTGGAAATTCCTGAACACACCAATCGTTTTGATCCCAACCCCGACCGATAATCCAATCATTATTGGGATGCAATTCAATGAATTTCTCAATACGCTCAAGGCATTCTTCCTTACTTTTGGCACCCACTAAATTGACCATAGTCATCATCTCTGCATAACCGAAAAGGTGTCCGTGTGCATCAATAAAACCAGGATACAAGTAAGAATCGGGTAGATTCAATGAATCTTTTGCTCTTGGTGGTTTGTCATTGGCAATCATTGAACCCATCGCTGCTATTTTGCCTTCAGAAACGCCGATCCAATTTCTAGTACCGGCACCCTCCTCAGTGGGGATTTTTACATTATAAATAACCATATCGTATTCTACTGGTTTCGAACATTGAGAAAATCCGAGCAGCAGTGCGAGGTTATAAACAACAAAACGGCCAAAAGTGTGAGAAAGATTGCGCATTGAAATGAAAAGTGTTGGTATTAGAATACGTAAATTTGCACAAATTCTTTTTTAAAATGAACAGCACATCCGTTGCCACTCTGCATCAGGCTAAAGATATGGGCCTACTTTCTGAAGAGTTTGATAAAATCAAAGAACTTCTTGGCCGCACGCCTAACTTCCTAGAACTGTCTGTTTACGGGGTGATGTGGAGTGAGCACTGCTCCTATAAGAACTCTATTGTTTGGTTGAAGAAGCTTCCAAAAAAAGGTCCGCATATGCTCGTAGAAGCAGGTGAGGAAAATGCGGGTCTTGTAGATATTGGCGACGGTTTGGCTTGTGCTTTTAAGATAGAGAGTCACAAC
>CAJWZE010000038.1 GCA_913049845.1 uncultured Cryomorphaceae bacterium | reverse complement strand
AACGATTACAGTAAGACTATCGGTTCTGCTGTAGCAGTAATTACTTCAGGTATTCCTCGAAAGCCAGGAATGACCCGCGAGGAGTTAATTGGCACCAATGCTAAGATCGTTCAGATGGTAACTGAGAACTTAATAAAATACAGTCCTGAAGTTATAATTGTTGTGATTTCTAACCCTATGGATACAATGACGTATTTGACGTCGAAGACTTCAGGATTGCCAAAGAACCGCATCATCGGTATGGGCGGTATTCTAGATTCAGCACGTTTCAAGTACCGCTTATGTGAGCAACTGGGTTGTTCGCCAAACGATCTTCAGGGTCAGGTAATTGGTGGCCACGGTGATACTACAATGATTCCTTTGATTAACCACGCTACCTACAATAGTATCCCAGTAAGGCAATTCTTGACGCAAGAGCAGCAAAAATTCGTTGTAGCTGAAACAATGGTTGGTGGTAAGACATTGACGGGTCTTATCGGAACTTCTGCATGGTACGCGCCGGGTGCTGCTGGTGCTGAACTTGTAGAGAGCATTGTTCGTAACCAAAACAAAATGTTCCCGTGTTCGGTATTGCTTGAAGGCGAGTACGGACAAGATGATATCTGTATAGGTGTGCCCGTAATCGTTGGCAAGAACGGTTGGGATAAAGTAGTAGAGTTTGATTTAAACGCTGAAGAGAAGGAGAAGTTTGAAGCTTCTGCTGCTGCAGTTCGTAGGATGAACGCTGCTCTGGACGAGAATCTATAAGACAAAGTCTTAAAGGAAACCTGCAGGGGCGAAATAAAAGGTCCGAGCGCGCAGCGAACAGGTTTTATGATATATTTTTCAAGCTTATTGGAGCATTCTTTCTGTCGGAATCAATGCACAATAGCCTTTGCCAAAGAGTCGATAACGGGTTTTAGCGATTATCTTGTAAATTATGTCGCTAAAGAAGGTGGGTACGATATGGAAAACGCGGGTCCATCGGTAACCGGGAAGCTGCTGCAAAATAAGCAAGGCGGCTTGTGAGCGAATGTAGAATTGACCATGGAAATATAAAACGACAGAATCTTCATCCTTTAAATGTTCTGGTAAATGTTTCTGTGCCCAATCGCTCGTAAGTGATGTGAAAGAGAAGGTTTCGTTAGCGTCCCTGCGGTAAAGCCACTGCACACTTTTATTACATAAGGTGCAAGGTCCATCAAATAAAACAACTGTAGACACTATTGAATGATTAGTTTATCCATCGCTAAAGTCCTGTCTTTCTCATCCGTGAAACGTACAACGTAAAGGCCTTTTGGTAGTTTTAATAAGTGGAGGGCACCCACTTCATATGTGCCTACTTCTTTACCTAGTATATTATAGAGAATAACTTCCTTGGCATCGTTCGCTTCAAAGATGACAGTCCCAGTGCTTGGGTTTGGAAGAATTTTCGATGGAAAAGTAAAAACTTCTTCTGCAATACTAATACTGTTAAAGGCCTTGCCTTGGCAGTAGTGTAAGCCGCCGCTCATATTACCGACGATAATATCAGGGTATCCGTCCGCATTGAGGTCCGCCACTGCCGGGTGAAGCCTCCTGCCAGAGCTGAGCATATGCGTATCTGTTTGGTGAAGGGTGGGAGTGAAGTTGAAGCGCATGTTAGGACGCTTTTTATTTTTGCTAAGATAGGGCATAAGACATCCGTTTTTGGTGATGCTGTTCCAGCCCGTTATATCTCCAATAAGCACAGAATTAAAGGAGGTATTGCCCAAAACAACAGGGACATCTCCCGTTTGCGCATGCTTGGAGAAACAGACTTGTATTAAGATATGATTTGTCCCGTTCCAAGCAAATGGGGTCGAAAGTTGTAAGTCGTTCCATCCCGTTGTCATCACACGTATACCTTCATATACTTGACTGAAGCCCGCATTTTGAAAAGTTGATTGTGCGGTATCGCTTAGATGCTTTATGCTGATGGTAAACCCTTGCGTGAGGTAGAGGTTGGTGTTTGTGCCAATCTCAAAGCCGATCGAATTGATTTGACCGAACGAAGCCCCGGCTGCCAGCAATTCATCCTTAGTATAAATGATTTGCATGCGACCATTGCGCTTGGAACCGCCAAAGGGTGTTTCCTCACGAGTAGTGGAAGCAGCAGTACCACTATTAAAAACAGCGTCTATACTAGTAGCTCCGCTCATGATTGTTGCCAAAGAATCTAGATGTACGATCCCTTGATCCTCGGAGCCTATCAGCAGGGTAGTATCGGTGCCGTAAATAACCGATGGCGCTGAATAGCCACTGGGTGCAAAGGGACTACTCATATCTATACCCACCCAATTTGCGTCAACAAGCGTAAAGATGTTTGGATAGGTGCCGGTATGCTCGTAATAGGCTACGGTTCCTGCTTCATTACCAATAATCAAATCAAGATCACCGTCGCCGTCAAGATCGCCAAGGGCAGGAGTGCTGTGGTTCCCAACATCAATATTTTGTAAGCCCCCTTTGTAGGTGAAAGATGGCGCTAAGAAAGTACCTGTGTTTTCGTAGTAAAAGATTTCACCGCTCATGGCACCAATCAAAAGGTCAGGATCATAGTCGCCGTCGAGATCGCCAAATGCCGGACTGAGATCTTCACCCAAGTTATTGAAGCCTGCATTTATATAGTCGGTATTGGTCAATTCAAATTCGGGCGCCGTATTCGTCCCAATGTTTTTGTATAAATGTAAGCTACTTTTGTAGGTCCCCGGAGCGAGGTAGGCACCCTTGCCGCCCACGACCAAATCGTAATCTCCATCGAAATCCAAATCAACGAGTGCCGGACGTGCCGTGGAGCCAAGATCGATCATTTCATCGACTAAAAAGCTGCTGTCGAGTGAGGCGAACAATGGATTATCTGTAGCGCCGGTATTTTCATAAAACCACGCATTACCCTGGTTGATGGAGCCATTCAAATTCGGGGCCACAAGAAGATCAGGAATGCTATCAAAATCCACATCCTCGTAGAATGCAGCGGGGAAATACTCTATATTGGTAGGGATACTGTTCGGGTAGAGCGTATCCTTACTTGACATATATGCACTATCGATACTACCGCCATTGAATGCTGCTACTAAGTTGGTGAAGCTTACATCGCCAAGCAGAATGTCGGTAAGCGTATCTCCATTAAGATTTAGTGTAAGTACCGTAGATCCGGCATGGGCACCTCCTGATGTCTTTTGGCTGAATTCCATTTTCTGTACGCCTTGGCAAGCATCTAAAGCCAAATCATTGCTGTTGAGACCTTCTTCGAATCGCCCCCAACATGTAGTGTTCATCGCGAAATCCAATCCATTAGGGGTTAGGCCTTCATGCCACTCAACGGTTGCACGTTGCCCAAAAGTGAGTACATCAAGGTCGCCATCGTTGTCAATATCGTCGATGGCTGGGATGTCACTGCTAAAGTTGTAAAGATTGGCAGTGGTACTGCCAACATTTGTGGTTAGATACATACCAATTAGTGCCCAGTCGAATTGAAGAGAGTCTGCACTGTTATTGGTCCAGACACCCATGCCGCCAAGAACATAAGCGAAGAGATCCTTCTTTCCATCGCCATTGTAATCACGAAAAAGTCCCCAATATTGAATTTTTGGTAAGCTGTCTGCATAGGCAGGTGCGGGAACCCAGGTGTTGTTCTCCGCAAGAAAAGTGAGCCAACGATTGCCTTGACGATCGAAGGCTACGAGGTCTTCTGTTCCGTCTAGATTTAAATCCACACGGGAAAACTGTGGTAAATCCGCCCCGCCCATAAAAGCCATACCCAATGTATCACCCCCGGAAACCACTGTTGGGCCTTGGGTCCAATCAAAACTCAGTCGGTTGGACTGTGCATACAAACCAACCTGAGCAAGGAAGACTGTTAGTAGGAAAAGGAGTGATCGTCGTATCATATTTCAAAGATAACTCGAAACAAGATTCATACCGCATATAAAAATGGTTAGGTTAGCCAACCCGACTTAGTTATATTTGCGCGTTATTGGAAAAAAGAAATAATCCACACAATGCAAAACAAAGGATTAATTACCGCGTTCGCGATTGCTCTAGGGTTGGCCTCACTATACCAGCTTTCTTTTTCATGGGTAGCGAATGGCGTAACAAATGATGCAGAGGATTTCTCTGCGGGTGATTCGAAAGTAAAATCAGCTTACCTAGATAGCATGATGACGCAAGATGTATACCCAATTTTGGGATACACTTTTGCTGAGGTAAAAAAGCGTGAGATGAATTTAGGTCTTGACCTTAAGGGTGGAATGAATGTCATCCTAGAGGTAAGTGTTAAAGACGTACTCAAAGGAGTAGTGGCCAATGCACAAGATCCAATGTTTGTTCAGGCTATTGCGAATACTGATGCTGCTCAGAGCCAGGGCCAGGATAACTATTTAAATTCCTTCTATACACAGTTTGATAAACTTTCTGCGGAAACCGGTGGTGGACGTCTACTAAGCGACGCGAGCCTGTTCGGTACACCAGAAATGACAGATAAGGTTGGGTTCAACGCTTCGAATGATGCTGTACAAGCAGAGATTCGTCGTGATGTTGAAGCTGCAATCGCAAACGTTTTTACTGTACTCCGTGCACGTATTGACCAGTTTGGTGTTGTACAACCCAACATTCAACGTTTGGAAGGTACGGGTCGTATTTTGGTAGAATTACCAGGGGTAAAAGATCCTGCGCGCGTTCAGAAACTTCTACAAAGCACCGCAGAACTTCAGTTTTGGAATATGTACGAAGGAGCTGAGGTATTGCCGTTCTTGGTAAATGTAAATGAGCGTATGCGTGACCTCGTTGAAGCTGAGAAAACAGAGGAGGTGGCAACGGAAAACTTTGACGACTTCAGTATAGATGGTACTGAAGAAGCAGATTCAACAGCTTCAGATTCTACTGACGTTCTTTCTAACGTAAACCCATTTTTCGAGATTTTCCGTCCGATGGTAAATGAGACTGGTCAGTCTCTGGAAGGTCCACGTGTAGGTTACTCGTTGGTCCGCGATACGGCGAAGGTTAACACTATGTTGAAGCGCCCAGAAATCAAGCAGATTATGAACCAAGAGTTGCGCAATGCGAAGTTCTTATGGAGCAACAAGCCAGAGCCGGATTCTGATATCATCACATTGTTGGCCATCAAGACCAACCGTAACGGAATGCCAGAACTAGACGGTGGTGTCATTGTTGATGCGCGTCCAGATCTTGACGAATACAACCGCAACATTGTCACGATGGCCATGAACGGTTCGGGTGCACAAAAGTGGCAACGTCTTACTGCAGAAGCAGCGGCTCAAACGCCGAAGCGTTCTGTCGCGGTAGTTCTTGACAACTACGTATACTCTTACCCTCAGGTGCAAAATGAAATTGCAGGCGGTCGCACTCAGATCACTGGTAACTTCACTTCTGAAGAAGCTTCGGATTTAGCAAACATTCTGCGGGCGGGAAAGCTTGATGCTCCAGCTCGTATTATCCAAGCGGATGTTGTTGGTCCATCTTTGGGTAAGGAAGCTATTTCAGATTCTATTAACTCATTCGCTATTGCACTTGCTCTTGTGTTGTTGTATATGTATTTCTATTACAGTGGTGCAGGTTTGGTAGCAAACTTGGCGCTATTAGTGAATATGTTCTTCATTTTTGGTATTCTCAACAGCTTTGGTGCTGTATTAACGCTTCCAGGCATGGCTGGTATCGTATTGACCATCGGTATGGCGGTAGATGCGAACGTCATCATCTTTGAGCGTATTCGTGAAGAGTTGCGTCGTGGTAAGGGGCTTCGTGCTGCCATAGTAGACGGTTACAAGAACTCGAACAGTGCGATTATCGATGCGAACGTAACTACGCTTATCGTAGGTATTATTCTATATTCTTTTGGTACCGGTCCAATTCGTGGTTTCGCAACGACGCTGATCATCGGTATCCTTACCTCATTGTTCTCTGCACTCTTTATTTCACGTATAGTTTTCGAGAGCCGTTTGAGTAAAAAGAAGAATGTTGCCTTCTCCACAAAGACAACAGAAAACTGGTATACGAACATCAACTTTGACTTTTTGTCAAGGCGTCGTTTGGCGTACATTGTTTCATCAATCGTTCTTATTGTCGGTTTGGCATCTCTATTTACAAAAGGTCTAAACCTTGGTGTAGATTTCGTGGGTGGTCGTTCGTTCCAGGTGCGCTTTGACCAAAGTGTTGAAGTAAGTGATGTTGCAGAATCACTGAGCGAAGTATTGGTCGATGCAGAAGGCAATGCCTTTACGCCAGTTGTGAAAACATTGGGCGAAGCTAACCAGGTAATTATTACTACAAACTACCGCATCGGTGAAACAGGTCCTGCAGTAGACGAAGACATCACCAACAAGCTATACGCTGGTGTGAGTGGATTCTTTTCAGAAGAAATTTCACGTGATAACTTTTTTACAGACGACACAGAGGAAGCTATCGGTTTAGTAGGTTCCCGTGTTGTTGGACCAACCATTGCAGACGATATCAAGACAGGTGCTGTGTACAGCATCATCTTCTCACTCATCGTAGTCTTCCTATATATCTTGGGTCGATTCCGTAAGTGGCAGTTCTCGCTAGGTGCAGTTGCTGCACTATTGCACGATGTATTGTTTGTATTAGGTCTGTTCTCTATACTAGACGGTATATTACCGTTCCAACTGGAAGTAGATCAAGCATTCATTGCAGCCATTCTAACGGTAATTGGTTACTCATTGAACGATACTGTGGTTGTATTCGACCGTATTCGTGAAAATCTGGGAAATCGAAAAGCCAACTTCGAAGCAGGCGTTAACAAGTCATTAAACCAGACATTGAGCCGTACATTCAATACCTCATTGACAACGTTCTTCGTGCTATTAGTTATCTTCTTATTCGGTGGTGAAGTCATTCGTGGTTTTATGTTCGCGCTTCTTGTAGGTGTCTTAGTAGGTACTTACAGCTCATTGTTTATAGCTACTCCAGTAATGTTCGATGCGTCGAAGAAGAACTAAGAAAATTAATATTTGAAAGGAGCCCCGTTGCGCGCAGCGCAACGGGGCTTTTTGTTTAAATTTGCACTATGGCACATACATTCCTTTTGTTTAACATCAGTGGAGGTGAGTTCATAATCGTTGCATTGATTTTTTTGGTGCTCTTTGGTCCCAAACAAATTCCAACGATGGCTCGTTCCTCGGCTAAGGTCATTAAGCAGGTTCGTAATGCGACCAACGATATCAAAAGAGAAATAATGAACAGTGCCGAAGATCAAAAATTGACCGAGGTAAAAAAGACAATCGAAGAAGGTCACGACGCTCTCAAAGAAGCGACAGATTCTATTAAAAGAGGCACTAAGATTTGATTGCATTGTTTCTCATTATCGGATTTTCCTTGCTCCTCGTTGGTGGAGAATTTCTCGTGAGAGGAAGTATCGGTATCGCACTGAAGCTGCGTGTTTCTAAGGTTATTATTGGTCTCACCTTGGTAGCCTTTGCGACAAGTGCTCCAGAGCTTCTTGTAAGCGTTGTTGCTGCGACTAGGGGCAAAAGTGATATTACCTTGGGGAATGTAATTGGCTCCAACATCGCTAATATTGGACTCATCCTAGGACTCACAGCTTTGGTCTACAAGATGAAAGCGGTTCGTTTGCATTACCGCAACGACTGGCTGTTCTTACTTCTTGCTAATGCATTATTGGCGGTGTTTTTATTTTACGGTGGCATCACGACCGGACAAGGATTCTTATTAGTTGCCCTGCTTGTAGGGTATAACATTCAAAAAATTAGATCAGCTCGAAGGAATCGAAACCTTTCTATTGGCGAAGAGATTGATGAAGTGCACCTTCCTTTTTGGAAAGGTTTGGCCTTACTTGTTATAGGGGCGCTAGGCCTTTCCTTTGGAGCGAAACTTTTCGTAAGTGGTATTAGCACTTTAGCCATTCATTTTGGAATGACGGAGCGCTTTGTAGCGGTTACTATGGTGGCCTTTGGCACGAGTGTCCCGGAATTGGTTGCAAGTTTCACGGCCGCTCGCAAGGGAGAAAGCGATATTGCTATTGGAAACATCATCGGGTCGAACATCTTTAACATTTTATCGGTCCTTGGCTTTACTGCTATTGTTCAGCCAATTAGCCTACAAGACACGGCTCTCTTTACATTCGATTTTCACGTTTCCATCTTCTTTACATTGTTAATAATTCCACTAATGAGTCTCTTCACGAAGGATCGATTAAATCGATTGGAAGGGGCTTTGCTGCTAGGATTTTACCTCGTCTTTATTTCATCCTTAGTTTTTTAAGGGGTCGTTTATTAAATAGTTAATAATTTTTTATTGTACCCCTCATTTATAGGGGGTATCTTTATTGCAAATAATAATTTGACCATATGCCAACGGTAAGATTTCTAGCACTAGAAGAAACAATGGGGCGCAAGCCACAGCACTTCGAAGCACCTGGAACAAGAGTTTCAGAATACTTCGGTTCTCGCGTATTCAACAGAAAAGCAATGCGCGAATATATGACTTCAGAGGCCTACAAGGCTGTTATTGACGCAATGGACAATGGCACCAAAATCAACCGCAACATTGCCGATCAGGTTGCTGCAGGCATGAAAGCTTGGGCTTTGAATTTGGGAGCGACTCACTACACACACTGGTTTCAGCCTCTTACAGGAGCTACTGCAGAAAAGCACGATTCTTTCTTCGAGCCTACTGGTAACGGTGAGGCGATTGAGAAATTCTCAGGAGGTATGCTGGTTCAGCAAGAGCCGGATGCGTCTTCATTCCCCAACGGTGGTATTCGTAATACATTCGAAGCTCGCGGATATACAGCTTGGGATCCAACGTCACCAGCCTTTGTCTTCGGAAGTACGCTATGTATTCCTACTGTATTCGTTTCATACACAGGTGAGGCATTAGATTATAAAACTCCATTACTTCGTGCGTTGCAAGCGGTTGACTCAGCAGCTACAGCGGTATGTAAATACTTTGATAAGAACGTAACTAAAGTAAACGCAACTCTAGGTTGGGAGCAAGAGTATTTCCTCGTGGACGAAGCATATTTTGCAGCGCGTCCAGATTTACAGTTGGCAGGTCGTGCCCTCGTGGGACACGCTCCAGCAAGGGGTCAGCAGTTGGACGATCACTACTTTGGGTCTATCCCAGAGCGTGCGATTGAGTTTATGAAAGAATTGGAATATGAAAGCCGTATTTTAGGTATTCCGGTAAAAACACGTCACAACGAGGTGGCACCTGCACAGTACGAATTCGCGCCTGTATTTGAAGAGGCAAACGTTGCTGTAGACCACAACTCTTTGTTTATGGATTTAATGGAGAAAGTGGCGCGTCGTCACAACTTCCGTGTATTGTTGCACGAAAAGCCATTTGCGAATATCAATGGTTCTGGTAAGCACAACAACTGGTCTTTGGCAACAAACACTGGTGTTAACCTATTAGCTCCAGGTTCTACACCGATGAGTAACTTGATGTTCTTGACATTCTTCATCAACAGTATTAAGGCAGTTTACCGTCACGCAGATTTGATTCGTGCTTCCATCGCTTCAGCGGGTAACGAGCACCGTTTGGGTGCAAACGAAGCCCCACCCGCAATTATTTCTGTTTTCATCGGCCAACAGTTGAGCGCTGTTTTGGATCAATTGGAAAATGTTAAGGGCGGTAAGATGACGCCTGAAGAGAAGACCGATTTAAAATTAAACGTTGTAGGTAAAATTCCAGATGTACTTCTAGATAATACAGACCGAAACCGTACTTCACCGTTTGCATTTACGGGTAATAAGTTTGAGTTACGTGCTGCAGGTTCTGCTTCAAACTGTGCACAGCCAATGACTGTATTAAATGCAGTAATGGCAGAGCAATTAATCGATTTTAAAGCGGATGTTGATGCGCTTATCGAAAAAGATGGTTTGAAGAAAGACGAAGCGATTTTCAGCATATTGAAGCGTTACATCACTGAGAGTAAAGCGATCCGCTTCGAAGGCGATGGATACGGTGATGCTTGGAAAGAAGAAGCTACGAAGCGCGGCTTGAACAACGAGCCGTCAACGCCGCGCGCTCTCGATGCATACGTAAGCGAGCAGACACTAGGTATGTTCGAAGCTATGGGCGTAATGAGCCACCGCGAGGCGGAAGCGCGTCACGAGATCCTGCTCGAGTCGTACTTCATGAAGATTCAAATCGAATCTCGTGTTCTAGGCGATTTGTCAGGAAACCACATTGTTCCTACGGCGATTAAGTATCAGAATACATTGATTGATAACGTACAGCGTTTGAAGGAGATTATGGATGCTGATACTTTCGCTAGTATTGCCAAGGAGCAGCTAGAAATGGTCAAAGAAATCAGCGCCAGAATTTCTAAGATTTTATCTTCGAAAGACGCGATGCTTCAGGCTCGTAAAGATGCAAATGCGCTTGAAGATGTGCGCGAAAAATCTATCGCTTACTATGACAACGTGAAGCCATATTTTGAGATAATTCGATATGAAAGCGACAAGCTAGAATTGATGATTGACGATGAGCAATGGCCAATGCCAAAGTTCCGCGAAATGCTCTTTACGCGTTAATTGAAATTTCAATTCAAATTATACTTAAGAGAAACCCTGCTTCGGCGGGTTTTCTTTTTTTATTTTGGCTATATTGGGAACGCTTAAACACTAGAATAAAGTTCTAATGCAAATACGCAGATATTTTCTACTTGTTGCTGCTATGATAGCCATGCCTACGGCAATGGTGGCACAAGATGCCAACACTGAGGATGTTGAGATCGAAATCCACAAGACCACTAAGAAGGCGGATGAATACTTTGAATCAAAGGAGTATAGCACAGCTGTAGAGGTATACGCTAAAGCGTATTCAAAGGAAAAAAGCCGCGAGCAGAAGCAGCGTATTTCCTATAATATGGCTGAATGTTACCGTAATACAGGGCAGTTCAAAAGAGCAGCTAGTTACTACTTGCGAGCCCAAAAATTGGGTTACGGTGCCTTAGCAGGGCTAGGCTACGCTGAGATGCTTCAAAGTCAAGGCGAATACGAGGATGCTATTGTGGCGTACGAAGAATACAAGAAGCTTATACCGTCTGATCAACGTGCTGAAGAAGGTATCCAAGCCTGTCGTCAAGCAGCCCAATGGGTAGCATCAGGTTCATTGTTCTCGTTGGATAATGCCAAAGACTTAAATTCAAAGAAATCAGATTACGCCATTGCATACGCTGGTAAGCGCGGCAAAGAAGACCTTATCTTGATGGTAAGCTCAATGAGAGATAATACAACAGGGAAGAAGGAAGACGGTTGGACAGGTCAGCGTTTTTCGGATATCTACGTGATTGAAGGACAAAAGAAAAAAGGTAAGCGAAAGAAAGGTAAAGAAGCGAACGCAAACGATCAAATTGTTTGGGGAGAGCTCGAATCTATCGGCGAAGTAATCAATACCAAAGATCACGAAGGGGTACTTACTTTAGACTCGAGAGGTAAAACCATGTATTTCACGAAATGTATCAAGCTTAAAAATGTGAAAATGGGCTGTGCCATTTACTCCACGAAGAAAGTGGGACAAGATTGGGCAAATCCAGAGCCAGTGGTTATTGCTGTTGATTCAAATGCTTCTGTGGGTCACCCGGCGCTAAGCCAGGACGACAATATCTTGTACTTCGCAGGAGAATTGAGCGGTGGTAAGGGCGGTAGAGACATTTATATGACGACTTACGACAGACGTCGTCGCGAGTGGAAGGAGCCTACATCATTAAGCATCAATACACGTGGAGATGAGTTGTACCCATATATCCATGGTGATGGCTACTTATACTTTTCATCAAATGGTCGCCAGGGCATGGGTGGGTTTGATTGTTACCGGGTAAAATTAGACGATTTAGGACAGCCTATTGGTGATATAGAAAATTTGTTGAGCCCAATCAACTCTGAAGGTGACGATATCGCCTTGCGTTGGATTCCTGGTGATAATACGCAAAGAGGATTTGTAGTATCTAATCGCAAGGAGGAAAATGGACAACGAAGTAAGGGAGAGCACGACATCTGGTATGTTACAGAGTGGACAAAACAATTTGTTGTTTTAGGAAGTGTAGTGAGTACTAAAAACGGCAAGCCGGTAAAAGACGTGACCATCGAAGTAAGCGACAAGAAAGGCAGCTCATTTACCATTACTACAGATGCCGATGGTAATTTTGGAATTCCTAAGGGACGTCTTGAAGAAGATATGTCGTACAAATTGAACATGTCTCGCAAGAAGTTCTTAAATGCCATTGGTGATATCAGCACTGAGAACCTTGAACTGACGGATTACTCGAGAGTTAAAGAAGATAGAGAGTACGTTAAATCATACAACCTAAGGTTAAAGATGGATCCGATTGAAGTTCCTATCGTACTTCCAAATGTGTTCTTCGATCTTGCTAAATCAGACTTACGCGACGAAAGTAAAGTGGCACTTGATACCGTATTTAATATCCTACAGCGCAACCCAAACATTACTATTGGTCTACGTTCGCACACGGATTACCGTGATACAGATGCTAAGAACCAGGTGCTTTCGCAAGCACGTGCTCAGAGCTGTGTGGATTACCTCATTGAGAAGGGCATTCCTGCAGACCGCCTTACGGCTGTGGGTATGGGTGAAGGGGAGCCTTTTATTATTCCTAACGGCTATGCGGCTTACGGTGCAGATAAATTCAAAGAAGGAGACAAGCTTACGGAAAGCTTCATAAAACGATTAGGAGGTGACGACCAGGAGGTTGCAAACCAAATCAACCGCCGTACGGATTTCAAGGTACTTTCTGACGACTATGTGCCCTCTGCTCCCGTTGCTAGTGCGGATGGAAAACAAGCTTTGGCACCTGCCAAAAAGAACGAAAACCCGATTGGTCAGACGATTACTCTAGGTCCGAAAGACCGTTCTCTTGGTAAGATTGCTATGAGTAATGGTATGAACGTGGTAGAGTTGAAAAAATTGAACGCTGGGTTGCGCGGTGCGCGTCCAATGGCTGGTATGGTACTCAAGATCACCAAGAACGGAGATTACACAGAGTTTGACGCATCGCACTACCAAGTACAACGTGGCGACCAACTGCGTTCAATTGCTAAGAAGGTTGGTTCAGATGTGAAAACATTGAAATCGTTGAACGGTATAAAGAACGATTCAGAGTTAATCGTTGGGTCTTGGATCCAGACGAAGTAGTTAACTCCTTGATAAAAGAGAAGCGCGCACGGGTCTCCCGTGCGCGCTTTCTCGTTATTTTT
>CAJWZE010000037.1 GCA_913049845.1 uncultured Cryomorphaceae bacterium | reverse complement strand
CACTTCCAAGTCAAACCGCCGTCAGTAGTATATATGTCTACCAACAAGTTTACTCCTGGGTAGTATACAAAGTCGCCAGCCATTGTACCACCAGTTGGCGTTGTACCAACGCCTGGGAATACGTGTACAAACATGTGTGGGTTACCGTTTGCATCAACTGCCATATCATGACCACGAGTAGAAGAAGTCAAGCTACCGATGGACCATCCACCAGTAATGGTAGAGAAGATAGTTTTCAAGCTATCGCCTGATGCTTGGTCAACTAATAAGTCTAGATTTGGTCCCATTACAGAACCCCAAGTTGAACCACCGTCAGTCGTTTTAATCATATATGGGTGGATTACTTTATTAGGAGCAATTATGCTGTCGTATGCTTCGATAGAAATGTAACCAGTAGAACCGTTCTCGTCAAACGAGATACGTCCGTCGCCATAAATCTTACCGTTAGTAGCATCATTAGTTACAGGCAAGTATACTTTGATTTCAGTCAAAGCCATAGTATCTGTAGAGAAGTTCATTGTTCCTTTCCATACAATTGCAGTGTCCGTGTATTCTTCGACATCGTAGTTCGGATGGTCAAAACTTACACCCCAGAATTTACCGTCTTGTGTAAACGACTCTTCCAAGGTCAAGTGGCCTCCGGTAGTATCTACTGCCATATTTGTCACTGTGTTGTCCATCTTGTGTGTACCTACCAAAGCACCACCCCAAGCAGCAGCATTCGTTCCGGCAAGCGTTGGAGCCCATACTGTGATGGAGGCGTTTAACGGGTTGGTGTTATTGTTTTCGTTTAGGATACCGATGTGTGGGTAACGCGCAAAACCTGGGTAACCGTAACTACTTTGGTTAGGATTCCAGATAGGACCTGCATTAGAGGTCCAATTCGAACCACCGTCAGTTGAGTAGTCAAAACGCAATGAACCCGAGCTGTAGTCGTTGTTTGTTCCGTAATCTGAACGGTGTACGAACGCAATAGTGTTCAAATCTTCGTTAGCCACCAAATTCGTCTTAGGGCCAAAAGCAGCACCATAGACGTTTGGAGCAGTACCAATAGCAACAGCAGAACTCTGCTTGTTGTATGAAGTATTCAATGGCGTGCCATCAGCATGAGTCGCTGCGTACATCGCCGCGCTACGACCTAGATCAAGGCGTGCTTCCTGAGCGGTAGCACCGATAACGCTAAGTCCAGCAAATGCTAGTAATAGTTTTCTCATAATTCGAATTTTTGTGAAAGTCTAAAGATAATAGAAAAGTGGCTAAAATAGTGCATTGTAGCATTTTTGAATTTCAAGGCCAATTACACGTTCACTAAGTCCTTTGAATGGGTTTATTTTCGGCTTTTCTTGTTCTATAACTTTTTGCATAGTGTCGAGAAGTTCTTCCTCATTTTCAGCCCATAAAACACCTTTATCCGCATAGAAAGAAGATCCAAAGGCAGCCCTTGAGATCGCCCACAATCCTGCCTTACGTGCTTCAAGTGTTGCAATACCGAAGGTTTCGTAAGCACTAAATTGAATATGGGCGTGATGGTTTGGTAGTGCTTGTAGCACTATTTCGTTCGAAACACGACCGTGTAATGTTACGTTGATGTGGTGCTTGGTCAGTTCTTTGAGTTCTTCGAAGTCTGGCCCGTCACCGTAGAAGTGTAATTCGTACCGAGAGGAGGGTAACTGACGAAATACCTTCAAAATACGATCCTGTCGCTTGATTTTAAAGACTACATCACCAACTACACAGAAACTTTTAACTAAGAATTCTTTGGGTTTGGAGAAATCGATCTCATCGATGATGTTTGGCACAACCTTAAGTTTAGTCTTGGGTGCAATTTGTCTGATACCTTTACTCAAAGCCTCGCTAACGGGAAGAATATAGGCCGCCTTTTCAAAGAAATTTCTCATCATCATTCGTTTAATACCGCGAATGGAAGTATTGTTTTCTGCCAAGAGGCCGGACCAATGTTCGGAATGGATATAGGGAATACCTTTGCTTATTAAAATTTTACTGTAGGCCCAAAAGTCCTTGGCATAGCAATGAAAGTGAACTACATCCGGTTGGACTTTGGCTAGTGTCACATACAGAGCAGCTACTTTCGCGGAAATGATCATTTCCTGTGCCCCATATAAGGTCAGGTTATCCTTTTCCAAAGTTTCGAATTTAGCATCAACAAAACCGAGCACATAGGGGTGGTCCGTGGTGGCATCGATATGCTTTTTAACGAAGATTCCGTTCTGAGGGTCAACCGGGTTGGGATACCATTTTACAATGTGTAGAATCCTAGAGCTCATTAAAAGCAAGGTAGTACTAACATAACGCAAATTCAAAACTTCTTTCATTCGGAGGCTTTAGTAAATCGTACGATGTACACTATCTTGACTGCAACTAACAGAACCGACATGTTGAATACTACTGATTACGTAATTATCGGCCTCTATTTTGTGGCTGTTTTTGTCATTGCATTTTTTAGCGGCTCAAGGAAGAGCGAAAACGGAGAAGCTACCGACTATTTCCTAGGGGGTAGAAATCTTGGCTGGTTTGTCATTGGAGCATCATTGTTCGCCTCGAATATTGGATCCGAGCACCTTGTAGGGCTGGCGGGCCAGGGGGCGTCAGGTGATTTGGTCGCCGGCCAATTCGAACTTCTAGCTTCCCTAATCCTCATTGTTCTAGGCTGGGTGTTCGTTCCGTTCTACCTAAAGTCTGGTGTTTTTACAATGCCGGAATTTTTAGAGAAACGCTATGATGGCTGGGCCCGCACGTACCTCTCTTATGTAAGTATAGTCGCTTACGTATTGACTAAAATTTCTGTAACGATTTTTGCAGGTGCGATTGTATTCACCGCATTGCTAGGAATCAGCTTTTGGACAGGTGCCATCGTTATTGTTATTGCTACAGGGATTTACACCGTATTTGGTGGTTTTAAGGCGGTGGTTTATACCGATATGATGCAAATGTTTGTGCTTGTTGGCGGATCCATTATTTTAACGGTATTTGGTCTTAGCGAGTTAGGTGGTGTTGGAGAACTTATGGAAAATACAACTGCAAATCATTGGAGCTTGTGGCGTCCAATGTCTGATACGAGCTATCCATGGACGGGTATTATGTTTGGAGCACCTATCCTTGGTATTTGGTATTGGTGTACCGACCAATTCATAGTTCAGCGCGTCCTTGCAGCAAAAGGGATCGATACAGCGCGCAAAGGTGCTTTGTTCGGTGCGTATATGAAACTCTTGCCTTTATTCATTTTTATGATGCCTGGTGTGGTGGCTTATGCTATTGCGCAAAAGAATCCTGAGCTGTTGACTTTTGCAGATGGAGGATATGATGCCGCATTGCCTTTAATGGTTAAGACAGTCCTACCAGCAGGGTTAAGAGGTTTGGTTGTTGCCGGTCTTCTTGCTGCATTGATGAGCTCTTTGAGTTCAGTGTTTAACAGCTGTTCTACTTTGATCACCTTCGATGTATACAAAAAATACCGTCCAGAGGCGAACGATAAAGAATTGGTCCGTGCAGGACGCATTTCAACCGTTGTACTTGTCGTATTGGGTATTGCATGGATCCCTATGATGCAAATGATCGAAGGGGGGCTGTTCCAAAAGCTACAATCTATTCAAGCATATATTTCGCCGCCTATCGCCGCTGCCTTCCTTTTAGGTATCTTCTTTAAAAAAATAAACTCAGCCGGTGCGAAGTGGGCCTTAATCACAGGTGCGGTTCTCGGGGTGGCCCGCTTGAGTATGGAAATAGCGGGAGGGGAGTATACTGAATTCTTAGATTGGTATGTAGGCATGAACTTCCTGCACTTTGCACTTTTGTTATTCGCCATCTGTTCGGCAGTTCTAGTGCTGGTATCTTTGACCAAGCCAGAAGCAGAGAGCTACGACGACGAAACTCTTGTATGGAATAAAGCCAATGCTGTGCCTATGAGCAGCAGCACGCGTTTACTAACATTTATACTTATCCTTTGTGTGGTAACTCTCTGGGTGGTATTCTAAAAAATTAAATTAAAAGGGTTGCAGATATAGATTCAATACAAGTATATTTGCCGCCCAATTATGGTGGTTGTAGCTCAGTTGGTTAGAGCGCTGGATTGTGGTTCCAGAGGTCGCCGGTTCGAACCCGGTCTTCCACCCTTCAAAAGCCCTACGATAATCGCAGGGCTTTTCTTTTCCAACAAAGTATAGCCCTATCAGCCTTATGATTGCGAAGCGACAATAGCTCACGTTAAAAATATAAATTGAATTTTTTGATTTTGAAGATAACGTCATCTATTCTGTCGCTCTTAAAGTCACAATGACATAAGGCAATCTTGTCTCTAGAGTTTGTTACTGAATCACAAAGATTGAAATCGAATATTGTAAAAATGTTCAGTTATTTTTTCCCAAGCTGTTAATAGCTGATTGACATTAATTTTTTTCTGAACCATCGTATTCTTGATTCAGAATCAAGGGGTAGGGGAAGGATATTGGGTATTTCCTTCAAAGACTTGGTATTTGTGACTTGGATTAACTAACCCCTCCCACGGATCGTGGGGGTTTTGTTTTATTCATTTTTAAGTGCATCATACAAAACATCTACATAAGTAATAAATAAACTGCAGCAGCCGCTCCTGACATTCTTCCACCTTCAACAGTGGCAATTACATCTCCCCACGAACTATCACCGCTACGTACTTTATTCCCATCAACATTAGCAATAACGTCTCCCCAAGAGCTATCTCCTCTGCGCAACTTATTTCCGTCAATAGTTAAAATCACGTCTCCCCACGAACTATCTCCTTTCCTAACTTTAGTGCCGTCCATTGTTAATATTACATCACCCCAAGAACTATTTCCACGTCTAATTTTCATAATAGATATTATTTTAATTTGAACCTAATATAATCAATACTAGTTGCTGGTCAATGCTCGAAAGTATTGCTTGAACCGGATTCACATCCCAGTGATAAAGTTTTTAAATGTATAGGGATGTATATCTGTCAGCATAATGCTTATTTAGATTGTTTACGAAAGGAAGAAAATATTTGGTCTGAATGCATTCCTGAATAAACACCTTATAAGCGTATCAGTTGGATGTTGACAACTTGCCTAATTTAGAAACTTGACCTCTTTACAAATCATCATTCACTTCCTTGTTGTAGTAGTCTCGTAAAAGACCTTCCAAGCACAACGTATGGCGGGTAGATCCTTTTTTATAAACTGTTGTGAACCTTTATTAACGTAAAGTGTTGATTTCGAACACTATTTAACATAAAAATAAAGTACCGTAGATACATTTAAAATTAATTTTGCTTCAAATATTTCTAAACTATGGCTATTAGATTCGACGCAGCACTAGGAACTTCAGTAGTGGTGTTTGCTTTTGACGGGAAAAATTTAATCTCTTTGGTGGGCGCAAAATCTGAAGAACCGTACCGTGGTGCACCTATGCTTCCGACAAACTGGGTCAAAGCGAATGAAAGTGTTGAGGATGTTGCAAAGCGTATGATGAATCGTGTGATGGGTATGGATCAGATATACCTCGAGCAGCTGAATGCTTTTGCTCGAGTTTACAGAAACCCAATGGGGCGTGTGGTGAATATTGCCTACTACGCGCTTTTAAATTGGGATGAGGTAAAGAACATCAAATTGCAAGACGGCTATCGATGGGTGAAAAACGGTGAAGAGCCAGAGATGATCTTCGACCATAACGAAATTTATGAGATGGCTACAGAACGACTTAAGCGTCGTGTGAAGCGTCGTCCTATTGGTTTCGTACTTCTTCCGCAGCGATTTACTTTCAACAATATACACGCCCTCTATCAGGCCTGTCTTGGTAAGGAGCTGGACAAGCGTAACTTCCGAAAGAAATTTATGCGTAGTGAATTATTGATAGATACAGAAGAGACCATCTTTGAAGCACCGGGCAATAAGAAGCCTTCGCGCTTGTACGAATTCAATCAACAGAAATACGAAAAGCTAACCCTCAAAGGGTACGACTTCAAGTTCTAAATAAGTGAAAGCCCGATGCAGCGCATCGGGCTTTTTTATGGTTTGACGTATTCCTCCCAAGGAATGTTCTTGTAAGCATTGCTTCCGAAGAAGTTGGCAATCTGTAAAAATTGCACAGGCTCCTGGTAACCAGGAACCGGACTGAGTATTTCAAATTTATCATTCATAAAAATGACTGTAGGGTAGGACATTTTACCATTGAGCAATGCTGCTGCTAGTTCGTGGTAACCCCGCTGACCTTGAGCTACGAAGGTGAAGGTGTTGTTCAAAATGGTAATGTCTTCTTTTTGTTCTGCGTTGAATTTGACATTGTAATAATGTTTGTTCATATACGCGGCAACCTCTGGTTTTTGAAAGGTCGCTTTATCCATACGTTTGCACCAGCCGCACCAATCGGTATAGACATCGATAAAGATTTTCTTTGCATTTTCCTCGGTTTGGGTCATTTCATAGGCCTCTTCAATACTCATCCATTGGATTTTTTCTTGAGCCACGCTTGAACCAAATAACAGAATGGCCAAGGCAAGTAGTGTATTTTTCATAAAACCAAAATAAAAAACCCCGCGCACAAGGCTCAGGGTTCATATGATAAAACTATGCTAAAGGTTACTCAACCCCGTGCATCAATTTATTAATTGGGCTTCTCAACAAGGCAAGTAACACTGCGAAGGCAACGAGCACATAACCAATAGTTGAGAAAGTTGTAATGTACTTATCTAGGCCTTCAGCAACACTGAACGCTTCGCCGCCTTCTTCACTGCCACTGAGTGCAGCAATGGCACCAGCGAGGTAGTTCGCCATGGCGAAAGAAAGGAACCATCCACCCATTGCTGTACCAGCAATGCTCTTAGGTGCAAGTTTTGTCACCATTGATAGGCCGATTGGGCTAACAAACAGCTCACCAGTCGTGTGAAGCATGTATAAGAATACAAGAGTTAGTAGCGGTACTTGGTAAGCGTCGTTTACGAACATTAGACCTACGAGGGTAACCAAGAAACCAGCACCGAGTTGCAGGATACCTAAGCTAAACTTCATAGGTATAGATGGGTTCTTACCTATTTTGCTTAGTTTAATCCACATCCACGAGAAGAATGACCCGAAGGTTACAATAAAGAATGGGTTAAAGAACTGCGTCATCGATGCAGGCATCATCCATCCGAATATCTCACGGTTTACATTACGATCAGCAAATAGAGTCAACGACGTTCCAGCTTGCTCAAAACAAGCCCAGAAAACAACATTAATGACCATCATAATGACTAAAGCAATCATGCGGTCTCTCCATACAGGTCCCTCTTTTATACCGGCAGCTATTAATTGGTAGGCGACATAAACGAAGATGGCAATGAGTAAATACTGTAAGATTTCATTTTTAGAAATCAATACGTAGCTCAATGGAATGAGTAAGAGGGATAAAACAGTGATAGTTTTCCAACGCTCCATACCCAACCACCTTTCGCGTCCTGCTTCGGTGATACCGATATTCGGTACGTTGTTGTATTTTTCGCGTCCACCCCAGAAAATGAATAAGCCCAATAGCATACCGAGACCGGCCAAGCCAAATCCGTATTCAAATCCGTACGTTTCACCTACATAAGCGACTACAGTTGTTGCCAAAAGAGCACCAATGTTAATTCCGATGTAGAAGATGGTGAAACCAGAATCGCGACGTGGATCACCATCGTCGTATAGTTTACCTACGATGGTAGAGATGTTTGCTTTGAAGTAGCCATTACCTACGATTAAACCACCCATACCGATGAGCATTAAGCTTTCACGTAGATCCGTACCCAAGCCAAGTATATCCGTACCGGCAACCATTAGGAATTCACCAATGGCCATAAGAACGGCACCGAGGATAATAGCATAACGGTAGCCGAGGTAAGAATCGGCCATGCGACCACCCAAAACTGGGGCAGCATATACCAATGCCGTGTATGCACCATAGATTAGGGAAGCCTCAGCATCACCTTTCAGTAGAGATTTTACTAGAAATAGTGTCAAAAGGGTACGCATTCCGTAGTAACAGAACCTTTCCCACATTTCAGACATAAACAGCGTCCACAGCGCTGGTGGATGCTTCATACTTTGATCACTCATGTTTCAGTGTGTTTTTGTGTTACGCAAGTATAAGATTTATTTGGTCACGGCCGGTTATAGATTCTCAGCAATGAAGTTGGTCATCATGCGATACAGGTGCATACGTGTATTGCCTCCATAAATACCGTGATTTTTATCAGGGTAGGTGAACCATTGGAAGTCTTTATCCGCCTGAATGAGTGCGTCAACCATACGCATGGAGTTCTGTACATGCACATTATCATCGCCAGTTCCGTGGATCAAGAGGTATTTGCCTTCCATACCATCAACGTGAGACAAAGGACTATCTGCATCGTAACCATCACCGTTATCGGCTGGAAGTCCCATATAGCGTTCAGTATAAATGTTATCGTAGAAGCGCCAATTGGTCACTGGTGCTACAGCCACAGCCATCTTGAATACTTTAGGGCTCTGGAACAAGCAGTTGGATGCCATATAACCGCCGTAACTCCAACCAAAGATGCCTATGCGCTCACCATCGATCCAGGAGCGTTTGGCTAGTTCTAAAGCAGCTTCAGTCTGATCACGGGTCTCTAGTTTCCCCATCTGACCGTAGGTACTCTTCTTGAATTCTTCGCTACGACCGTCTGTTCCATGGTTATCTACACTAACCACAATCAAATCGTATTCATTTGCAAGCATTTGGAACCACATACCGTTGAAAGCGTCATAACTGTTCTCCACGGTCTGACGCCCAGGACCGCCGTATACAAACATGAACATTGGGTAAAATTTGCTTTCATCAAAGTCTACAGGCTTAATCATCCAAGCGTTAAGTTCACCACCCGTTTGAGTAGTCACTGTAAAAAATTCTTTCGGTGAGTATGTGTACGCTTCCAATGCTCCTTTAGCGCGTTTATTTTCTTTGAGTGTCCGAATAATGATACCATCGTTATTTCTGAGTGTGACAATAGGCGGTACACCTTCGGCACTGTAGGTATTGACGAAAAGACTGAAGTCGTTAGTAAAGGTGCCGCGGTGGGTCCCTTTTTCAGTTGTTAGCAGCTTCTTGCCGCGACCATTTATGCGGATGCTGTAGATGTTGCGCTCGGTAGCATTAATTTCTGAGCTTTGGTAGTACAATCGATTGTTTTCATCGATGCCGTAGAATGAAGTAACGTTAAATGTTCCTGAGGTGATCTGACGCTTTACTTTACCCTGTGCAGTGGTGTGGTAGAGGTGGTTCCAGCCATCTCTATCGCTAAGCATAATAAATGAGCCGTCTTCGAGGAAATACAATTCATTATTGATTTCTAAATACTTCTCGTCAGTTTCGTGGTAGAGCAGTGAATGTTCGCCACTTGCTGCATCTACTGCATAGAGTTTAAGGTCATTTTGCAATCTATTCATGCTTTGAATCACCCAAGTGCGGTCGTCCGACCATTTTGTACGCGGTAGGTATTCGTAAGGAGTCTTATCAAGTACCTGACGAACTGCACCGTTTTCGCTGTCCCACAAATGCGCAGTGACGACACTATTATCCTCGCCAGCCTTTGGGTATTTGAACGTATAGGGGCTGGGGTACAATTTATTCCCGTAAACGTCCATATTGAAGCTTCTCACATTGCTTTCATCGAAACGCAAAAAGCCGATGTAGCGCGAATCTGGAGACCACCAAAATGCACTAACTAGTGCGAATTCTTCTTCATATACCCAATCCGTTGCACCATTGATAATGCTGTTAAAAGCACCATCATTAGTAATTCGGATGTGTGCATCTGCTGCGATATCATAGGCATATAAATCATTACCTAAAACATAAGCTACTTTCTGGCCGTCTGGTGAATAGGTAGCATAGCGAACCCTCTCGGCACGGAGTTTCGTGGCAGTACCAGATGAAAAGTCTGCCAACCAAACTACACTTCTAGAGCTGTATCTGTAAATAGATTCCGTTCCTGTTTCTAAAAGCGCGGCAGTTTCATCGACATTGAATGAATAATCGTCGAAACTACTCAAGCCTTCTACCGACGCGATATCGAAAAGCGTAGTTACTTTTTCACCGCTTTGGTAATTGTATTTGTCTATCGTTTTTTGCGTGGAGGCGGAATAGTGTGCGCCGTCATTCATGCTGCGCAATCCGCTGATGCCGCCTGCATAGAAAGCATATCGTTGCCAGAGATCACCAAGGGTAATAGATTGTTGCGCTACCCCATTAAATGAGAGTGCAACACATAGGCTAAAGGAGAATACTTTTTTCATCGAATTCAATTCTGTGAGGAGTTAAAGATAACTTAAGAATTACCACGAATAAAAGCCTATTTATTCGGATTCAGGGGCTAGGGTAATAGCCAGTCCTTTAAGGTCAGGATGCATGAAAATTTGACATCCCAATCGGCTATTGTCCTCAACAAAAAATGCTTGATCGAGCATATTCTCTTCGTCGTCAGAAGGATCTTTGAGCTGATGATCGCTTTCCACGTAGCAATGACACGAGGCACACATGGCCATCCCCCCACAGGTCCCTTTTACGGGCAATTCGTAGGATTTACAAACCTCCATTAGGTTCATATTCATATCCGTTGGAGCAACGATTTCGTGTCTTTGTCCTTCGCGGTCAACAACAACGATATTGATATCCGCACTCATCTTATTCTAGACTGCCTACACCGCCCATAACGGTGGTGTATTTGAACGATAATTTCTTATCTGGATAAGCACGCTTGAAAGCGCTCTGCACCATTATGGTTCCTTCATGGAAGCCACAAAGGATCAGCTTAAGCTTACCGGGATAGGTATTGACATCGCCAATTGCATAAATCCCTTCAATATTCGTACTGTAATCTGTGGCGTTATCTACCACAATGGAGTTTTTCTCTATTTCCAACCCCCAATCTCCTATTGGTCCAAGGGTAGGAGTAAGACCGAAGAGTGGCAACCAGTCGGTACATTGAAGGACTGTTTTATTCCCGTCTTTATCGTGGATAGTTACAGACTCGAGCTTTTCGCCGCCAGCCACTTCTTTGACCTCTGCTTTAGTGATGAGATTTATCTTACCTGCTTCTGCAAGGGCCATGACCTTATCTACGCTATCCAAGTGTCCTCGGAATGAAGTTCTGCGGTGTACCAAGCTAACTTCCTCTGCAATCTCCGCCAAGAAGATGGTCCAATCCAAGGCGCTATCACCACCACCTGAAATCACCACTTTTTTACCTCGATATACCTCAGGTTCCTTGATGATGTATTTAATGCCTTTGTCTTCGAAATCAGTGATGTTTGCAATAGGCGGCTTGCGTGGCGTGAATACACCTAGTCCGCCGGCTATGGCAACAGAAGGTGCACGATGCTTCGTACCCTTGTCTGTGGTCACGATGAATTGGCCTTCATCGTCTTTGTCGATAGTAACAGCGCTCTCGCCCAACGTGAAACCGGCGTTAAACGGTTTGATTTGCTCTATCAAATTGTCCACCAATTCACCTGCATCTATTATTGGGAATCCCGGGATGTCATAAATGGGTTTCTTTGGGTAGATTTCAGCAAGCTGACCTCCCGGTTGTGGCAGCGAATCAATCAGGTGACACTTCATTTTCAAAAGTCCTGCTTCAAAGACTGTAAACAAGCCCGTAGGTCCTGCGCCGATGATGAGAAGATCTGTTTGAATCATGGGAAGATGATTGTTTATTCAAGTGGTAAAAATAGGGTGGATAATCCAAACCCCCGATGCGCTGCGCATCGGGGGTTTGTTTTTTCAACCAAGAAGAATTACAATCCGAACGCTGTTTTAAAGGTATCTTCGTAATCGAGCTTTTCCCAAGTGAATAATTCCACCTCTACTTCTAGTTCGGTCTGTCCGTCTGCAGAGAGAAATTTCTTGGTAACCACCTCGTTTTTACGTCCCATGTGACCGTATGCAGCAGATTCGCTATACATCGGCTGACGCAATTTAAGGTTTTGCTCGATAAGACCTGGGCGTAGATCATACAATTCTTTGACTTTGTCCGCAATTTCACCGTCAGTAAAATCAACCTTTGATGTCCCGTAAGTATCTACGAATAAACCCATCGGCTCTACGACTCCAATTGCATAAGATACTTGCACAAGCACCTGTTCACAAACACCTGCAGCTACTAAGTTCTTTGCTACGTGCCGTGTAGCATAGGCAGCAGAGCGGTCTACTTTTGAAGGATCTTTACCCGAGAATGCGCCACCGCCGTGTGCGCCTTTACCACCGTAGGTATCTACAATGATTTTACGCCCGGTCAATCCAGTATCACCGTGGGGTCCACCGATGACGAACTTCCCGGTCGGGTTGATGTGGTATTTGATATCACCGCCGAATAAGGCCTGGATAGCAGCAGGGAGCTGGGCTTTTAAGCGAGGCATTACAATGTTTACGATATCTTCTTTGATTTTTGCGAGCATCACTTCGTCATTCGCATCAAAATCGTCGTGCTGTGTACTTACTACAATGGCTTCGATACGTTCAGGACGGTTGTCGTCACTGTACTGTATGGTTACTTGAGATTTTGCATCTGGACGTAGGTATGGAATCTTGTTTGCCTCGCGGCGGACCTCAGCCAATACTTGGAGGATTCTATGACTTAAATCCAGTGCTAGGGGCATATAGTTATCGGTTTCGTTCGAAGCGTAACCGAACATCATACCTTGATCACCGGCCCCTTGATCTTCAGGATTACCCCGATCTACACCTCGATTGATATCATCACTCTGCTCGTGGATGGCACTTAGAATACCACACGAGTTGGCATCGAACATGTATTCACTTTTCGTATAACCAATTTTTTCAATCACACCGCGAGTGATTCGCTGAATATCCAAATACGAATTTGACTTTACCTCACCAGCAAGTAACACTTGACCCGTAGTTACAAGCGTTTCACAAGCAACTTTTGAGTTTGGATCAAAGGCCAAAAAGTTATCAATGATCGCGTCTGAAATTTGATCAGCCACTTTATCTGGGTGCCCTTCTGACACACTTTCTGATGTAAAGAAATACGACATCTCTTCCTTGTTATTAATGTTATTGTAATGACTTATAATGGGGGGGGGGAGGAGGAGGCTGCTTGCGGGGTTCGACGCTGGTCTGTTTTTAGCATTTTTTACTGTGGTTGCAAGCAATCAAATCCTTCCACGGATCCAAAAGTAGAAAAGAAATTAGTTTTTCTACCCTCGGGGACTAAAAAATCAAAAAATCCGCGCTAATTTTACACCGCTATCAAGAAAGACAGAGGGAATGGGCCCTAAGACGTCTTGGCAACCCGGAAGCGCCGGGTGCCACAACCCACCTCTTAAAGAGGAATGATACGAATCAAAGTTGCATCTCCTCCTTTCTTTATAGCCACCTAACATAACTGGAGATGAGCATTAAAAAAGCTTTACAAGAAAAAATTTTGGTATTAGACGGTGCGATGGGTACGATGATTCAAGCGTATAAGTTTGAGGAAGAGGACTTTCGTGGCGAGCGTTTCAAAGAGTATGACCATCCGCTCAAAGGAAACAACGACCTCTTAGTACTTACGCAGCCTAAAGCCATTGAAGATATTCACCTGGCTTATCTTGAGGCAGGCGCTGATATTCTAGAAACCAACACTTTCAATGCGAATTCAATTTCTATGGAAGATTA
>CAJWZE010000036.1 GCA_913049845.1 uncultured Cryomorphaceae bacterium | reverse complement strand
ATGTCTAGTATTTACGATACATACGAACCGGTTATTGGTATTGAAGTTCACGTACAATTAAGCACGCAAAGCAAGGCATACTGTGGTGATGCCACTGCCTATGGTGCCTCTCCTAATTCCCAGGTAAGCCCTATTAGCTTGGGCCATCCAGGTACATTACCTGTATTCAATAAATCCGTGATGAATTACGCTGTGAAGTTGGGTATTGCCTGCGATTGCAAAATTCGCGAGCGCAATGAATTTGCGCGTAAAAACTACTTCTATGCGGATTTGCCAAAGGGATACCAGATCACTCAGGACACCACTCCTATCTGTACGGAAGGGTTTGTTCGCATCAAAGATGCTCAGAGCAACGTAAAGAAAATAAATCTTACCAGAATCCACATGGAAGAAGATTCCGGTAAGAGTGTACACGATATTGACCCGTTCAATACACTAGTGGATTTGAATCGGGCAGGTATTCCTTTGCTTGAGATTGTATCCGAACCGGAAATCAAAAACGGTGAAGAGGCCTACAGTTACTTGAGTGAAATAAGAAAATTGGTCCGTTACCTTGAGATTTCTGACGGTAACATGGAAGAGGGTTCGCTGCGCGCAGATTTGAACATCTCGGTTCGCAAAAAAGACGCGACCAAATTTGGAACGAAAGTCGAAGTAAAAAATATGAATTCGTTCCGCAACGTGCAGAAAGCCATAGACTATGAAATCATTCGTCAGATTGACTTGATTGAATCGGGCGAAGAAATTCATCAAGAAACACGTACCTTCAATGCTGCGAAGAATATCACTATTGGACTGCGTTCTAAAGAAAATGCGCACGAATACCGCTACTTCCCAGAGCCTGATTTAGTGCCTGTTATTGTACCACAAAGTTATGTGGAAAGTGTGCGCGAGATCATGCCGCCCTTGCCCTACGAACTCTTTATGAAGTACACGAAAGAATTGGGCCTAAGTGAATATGATGCCTATGTCTTAACTGATAGCAAGGACTTTGCCCTATACTTTGAAGAGGTGATTAAGCATTCAACAAACTACAAAGGCGTGACCAACCTACTTATTGGTCCTGTGAAATCGTGGCTGAATGAGCAAAGCGTTGAGATTGAAGAATTTCCGATCGCACCAGCAGCACTCGCGAGTATTCAAACTCTGGTGGACGACCAAAAGATTTCAATCTCCTCCGCCACTCAGAAATTATTTCCTGCATTGTTGGAAGACCCTTCAGCAGATGCAGCAGCGGTTTGTAAGCAAAACGGATGGATCCAACAAGGCGATAATGACCAATTACAGGCGTGGGTAGATCAAGCTTTGGCTGCTTATCCAGAAAAGGTTGAAGAGTACCGTTCGGGCAAGAAGGGACTCATCGGGCTCTTCATGGGCGAAGTGATGAAGTACAGCCGAGGAAGTGCAAATCCTAAAAAAGCAAGCGCCCTGTTGCGCGAGAAATTGGATGAGTAAGGTGTGGATAGTACTTGCAGGTCTTGCTTTGGCTTCCTGTACTCAAGAAGTCGGTGCTCTTATTCGCTTTGAGCTGGAACAAACCGGGAGCTATGCAGTTCAGTACCGTAAAGCCGATGGTAAATTCTCCGTAATGGATAGTCTCGAAATTCTAGGCGATGACGTCTTTGAGGTTGCATTCGATACGCTTCAAATGATTAGCTTTCTTCCCCTAGAAGGGAAACTACCTAAGGTACATGCCGTGGTTGGACCTGAGACCAAAGAACTCACAATTTCCAAAGACGGCTATATCTCTGGGGATGCTGAAAACAATTGGCTTGGGGCTCAGCTTAAAATGCAATTGGATCTGAATGCTTTGATTGATAGTCTGGATGCCATTAAATCTACCTACAAAGACAGCACCACCCATAAGGGATTACGCGCTTTAGATAGTATGTTTTTTGAGAACAAACATAGCTACAGAAAACGTATACTTGATAGTCTCATTGCTGCACCAGGTAGATTGTCCAACCTGATGACCGTCTATCATAGAATTGGACAGAATCCAGTATTAGAATACGGCGTAGATCGCGAAGTGTTGCGTGGCGTAAATGATGCACTTATTGCATTAGCACCAGCTTCAAATGATGTACTTGCTTTTAATATGAGGGTGGAAGAATTGGAAGAAATCTATATGTTTACCACTACGGTGTCGGAGAATGCGCAAAAGTTTGTTGTCGGTAGCGCGTTTCCAGAATTTACTTTAGAGACCCCACAAGGAGCCCTTGTTTCACTTGAGCTTATGTCGTTAGACAACCACATTGTTGGCATATGGGCCTCGTGGTCTGTAGAATGCCGTAATCAGCTCAGAACTGTTGCCAAAACACAATCTATGGACAACTGGGTACTGCTATCTGTTGACGGACTTCCTCAACAGCGCAGCCCTCTGGGCGAATGGTACGAAGCCATTGTTACCGATGGTCTCGGGGGTCAGCATCTGAGCGATCTTAAGGGTAGCCGCAGTGTCATTATAGAAACGCTTGGCGTTCAAGAAATGCCTCTGTACTTCAAGGTGGAAAACGGCATCATCACCAAACGTGTTTCGCGTGTTGAGGATCTGTAATTTTTTCTCTACTTATCAAGCACCAATCTAATGTGAGCAAGGTGATGTTGACAATGCCAAGCATACATCTGCACGCTTTCTTTCATGGTATATTCCTTCTCTTCTTCCATCTGAAAATAGGCCTTATCCCATCCAGCATCTGTGATACCATATAAAAAGCTGATCCACTTCTCATGCAGGCTAGCCAATAAAATCACACTTAAAAAAGGGTCGGTAGAATAATCTGGTAATGCAGCAAAAAGCGTCTGAGAGTATGCGCTGACCTTAGGTGTCTCTGCTGAAGTCACAGCTAAACGTTGACGATTAAAACCGTTCATGTGTGAATCAGCTAGGTGATGAACAACCTGACGTACGGTCCAAGCGCCTTCTCTATAAGGTGTGTCCCATTGTTCCTTAGTCAAAACCTTTGCAAAATCCATCAACTGTTTAGGCATACGACCAATGACAGCGATACAGCCTTCTATTCGTTCTTCTCCCGGTTCTGAATCTATAGATGGTTTTCCAATAGGGTACTTTAAAAACTCTAAATCCATGACGCAAAAATAGACCTTGAGGGCAAAAAAAACCCCGCCGAGGCGGGGTTTTATATTGTATTCGAAAATATTAGCGTGCAATCATCAAACGAGTGTAAGATTCTGCCTTGCCTTTAAGACCAACTACATAAATTCCACTACCAAGACTACTTACATTAACGTTAAACTGGTTCAAACCTGTAGCCTGTGCTTTTGTATGTTTTGTCATCACAGTTCTACCGTTCATATCAATAACTTCAATGGTGTAAGTTCCTTCCGCTAGAGTTGCTTCAAGCGTAGTAACTTCGTCTGCTGGATTTGGGAACAACTTGATAGTCGCTTGCTCCTCGATACCCGCTTGCTCTTTAATACCAATCGGACGCGTAGTCATTAATGTAGTTGTTTGGAAAGTTCCACGTCCAAAGGTGCCAGCGAAGATATCGCCCTCCATCACGTCCGTATCGTCAGAACTATTCTTATTCGTTCTGTACTGCTTTAATGTAAATACCGGAACTCTGGCCAGACCTGAGTTATCAGCACCCCAAGTAGGGTTTAATACATTCACGTTTGTAGTCGAGAAGATTCCATATTCCGTACCAATGACGGCGTAATTTGAGTTCGCCTTATCAAAAGTAGCGGCATAAACTGGGAAGTTACCCAAGTTACCGTCTTTTACAGAGAATGTTGGATTAGCTGACGTAGCGTTACCACTGTAGTATACGAAGTTTGAGTTCCCGTAATTACCCAGGGTCACTAAGACGCGATCATTGTTGTTGGGATCAACCGCAATGCTTGTAACGTTACGACCAATAACAGTGTGCACTAAATCAACGCTTACTGCTGTTGCACCTGAATCGAGATCTGCTGTTCCGTAGCTTCTTGCTCCTTGCAATCCCGAAATGCGGTAAACACGACCATTACTAGTTCCTACCCATGCGTAGTTACCGTCCGTGCTAACCTCTACTGATTGTGTAGTTCCAGTGATGTTTGCGAGCTTGTACCAAGTAGGTGTGTCCATGAAGTCTAAAGCACCACGCGTCATCCATACTGAACCACTAAAGCCAACAATAAACATACTACTTACAGGGTCCTGAACAATGATACTGTCGCCCATGCCTAGTGCATTTGGTAGCGTATAATTAAATGGTAAACCATTGGTGTTTGACCCAAGACTTACTGTTGAGTTCGCCGCATAGCTTACGTCTACGGTAGCAATAATTTCTGCCGCCGGTGAGCTGTTGAAGACTATTGTAAAATCGCCAGTAGTTGCATTAAACGAACCTGTACCGTCACCAGTTAGTGTTCCACTTGCATCTGAAGAAATTACTAATGTACCGCTTGTCACTTTGAATGATGAAGCATCCATAATAGCACTTTCTTGCAAAGGTTTGATATTTGATGAAAACGTATCCTGACCAGCGTTTGCAAAACCAAGTGAGCGAATAGCCTCTTTCACCTTGAACAGGACTGAATCTGTGCTCAATGCGTCATCACTGTTTTCGTACAAGTAGAATGGCGTCATCCATGAACCTATTGCTTGAGAAGAACGGCTATCCCAGAATGAACTGAAGCTTTGACCGGTATTTTCACTACGACCGATACGGCCTTGTTGGTATTCCGTAAAGTAGATTTTCGGTACTAGCCAAGAAACTGTTGAGAAACCTCCGTCACCAGAAAATCCGTCAACAGGTCCTAGGGAACGACCTGTGTTTGGTGTATTACCAGAACCGTCCATTACCCAACTTCCATTATCTTGGGTTCCACCAACTACATAACGATCTGAAGAGATTCCGATGTTGTAGAACTGGGTAGTAGCATAGTTTTTATTCAACGTTTGCCATGTGTTTCCTGAATTGTTCGAATAGTAGATACCACCGTCATTGACGATGTATACTTTCGAGCTATCTGTCGGATGCCAAACGACATCGTGGTTATCTGCGTGGATGTTGTAAGGACCGAAACCGTTTACTTGGTTCCAACCTTGTCCTTGCTCCCAACTCCATACAGTAATACCACCTACGATAATTCTATTTTTGTTCGCTGCGTCAACACCAATTGACAAATCGTACTCTCCTTGACATTGTGACGAACAGAATGGATCGAAGAATGTAGATTTTTGACCGATTTTAGTCCAAGTCGAACCTCCATCTAACGTACGGTAAACTCCTGCAAGAGCATTTCCTGAGGTAATGTGAACTGTATACACGTAATCTGCATCGTCTTTAGCTGATGCGAACATTATACGGCCTCCACTTCTAGGCAAGCCTGTAGCTCCTGCATTAGACTTACTTACCTCAGTCCATGTTGAACCGCCGTCCGTAGACTTCATAGTTCTACCACCTAGTGTACCCCAAACATTTCCGCCTGCATCAATGTGGATATCCCAGCATGTACCTTGAGAACCAATACCTGTAATTGGGTTGCTCCAAGTAGAACCTCCGTTGGAAGTTACACGAACACCAGCATTTGTAGCCATATAAACTTTATCATTGTTTGAAGGATCACAAACAATAGCACCAATAGAACTAAAGTTCGCTGTGCTACTCAATTGAGAAAATTCCGTATCGTTTTCACCCTTTTTAAAGACACCTGCTCCAGGGAATCCTGAGGAAGTTGAAGCACCGTAACCAGACGTCCAATTGTTATAAAGGCCTTCTCCTGTGCCATAATATACGTCTCCGCCTTTTGAGTAGGCGATGGTCATTACGGCTAAATTTTCTTGGTCAGGATTGACTTCTGTCCAGCTTAGACCAGCGTTATTACTGTAGTACAAACCTCCACTTACACTACCGGTGTACATTTCGACTGGGTTTTGTGGATTAATCGCTAATCCTCTGGTACGCCCACCGCGGTTATCTGGACCTCTTTCACCCCAAGTCAAACCAATACTACTCTCCGGCATATCCTTCAAGCTTTCTATAGCCGAAAGAACATCCTCTTGGTCAATTTCACCAGTTACTTGGTTTGCGCGAAGTCCGTGCAAATAAGCAGCAGCACCTGCAGCACCTTGTTCATTTTGAGAACGTGGAGTGTACTCTTCATTCGAAGGTAAAATTGCAAGTGATGTGATGGCGGCGGTTAAGACTGTGCCAGCAAGGGCGAATCGTAATCCTTTTTTCATGTAAAAACTTTGTTTTCTTAAGTGTTAAAAATAAGACTTGAACTTCATTATACCAAGTGCTTTTCAGCATGATATGAACTGCGAACTAATGGTCCGCTTTCTACATATCTAAAGCCCATTTCTAGGCCAATCTCTTTTAATTCGTCAAATACTTCAGGCGCAATGAACTCAACCACAGGCAAATGCTTCGGTGTCGGCTGTAAGTACTGACCTAAGGTTAAAATATCAACATCTGCCTCGCGGAGGTCTTTCATTGAATCTATGATCTCCTCTTTGGCTTCACCAAGGCCCAACATAATGCCACTTTTTGTTCTATGGATACCGTTATCCTTGAGGTATTTCAAAACCATTAGCGATCGATCAAATTGTGCTTGGATGCGCACCTTCCGTGTCAAGCGTCGGACCGTCTCCATATTGTGGCTGACTATTTCAGGATTCGCTTCAATGATTCGGTCCACATTGTGAAGTTCTCCCTTGAAGTCCGGAATAAGTGTTTCCATTGTTGTGTATGGACTAATACGACGTATCGCTTTGACAGTCTCAGCCCAAAGGATTGAACCACCATCGGCAAGGTCATCTCTGTCCACTGAGGTGAGTACGGCATGCTTGACTTTCATCAGCTTTACGCTTCGTGCTACCTTTTCAGGTTCTTCCCAATCCACAGTTTCAGGACGCCCAGTTAATACATTACAGAAACCACAAGAGCGCGTACATATATTCCCCAAAATCATAAAAGTTGCAGTGCCAGCTCCCCAGCATTCGCCCATATTTGGACAATGACCGGATTCACAAATCGTGTTAAGCTTATATTTATCGACAAGGCCACGAACGTTCTTGTAATTCTCACCAGTAGGCAGCTTCACTTTTAACCACTTGGGCTTCTTCTTGTGTTCTTTAAGGTCTTCTTTTACCTGAATGTTTGGTTGATTTACCATATATCATTAAACCATTGAAAACTATACTTGTTCAGCAAGATTATATACTTTTCTCCATTCCTCAACAGTATTCTCTAATACCACACTCTATCCGGTATTTGCAGCAACTTTACCGCCCTTCCATATGATATGTTGCGACTCTCGTGACGTAAATTGAATTCCTCCATAAGAGCTAAACTCAAGTTTCTATGAGCCACTAAATCTATGAATACCCAGGTCTCATTGTTTTTCACTTCCACCATATATTGCCTGCGCATTGGGAACAAACAAAACTGCAACGTATGCTATGCTTATAAAAAATACAGGGGTATTTAAGGCAAGAAGACCCGCAACATCTTTTAATGACTGCGGGTACTCAAACTTAATTTTCTTCCTATCCGAAGGACGTCTAGCCTTTTTGTGTAGGAACTTCAACATGTGAATATGACGGACATTTCTCTGCTGTTCCACATGATGACAAGGCGAATAGTGCCGCAATCACCAAAGCCCCTCCGAGTACTTTTTTCATCTTCATTACTTCTAGTTTTCGCTACATTGCGAAGGATAAAAATAACGTAGAATTCCTAATTCTCTTACTCTATGAGCAACTTCCTTTCAACAATGATTCCTGTCGAGTGGAAGGGATTCTGGAATGAGGAAATGAAGCAGCCTTACCTCACTAAGCTCGAAGAATTTGTTGCGCAGGAGTATGCTCGAGAGGTTTGTTATCCTTCAAAGCAGGAAATTCTTGCAGCCATCCGCGATTTACGCCCCAAGGAGGTCAAGTGTATCATAATTGGACAAGACCCTTATCATGGGGCTGGACAAGCAAATGGTTTAGCGTTCTCGGTAACGCCAAAAACTAAGATCCCACCATCATTAAAAAATATATTTAAAGAATATTGTAAGGATCTCGAGCAACAGCAGCCGCTCACAGGCGATTTAAGCCCTTGGAAGAAAAACGGCGTTCTTCTTTTAAACAGTGCTTTGACTGTCCGACAGCACCAAGCCGGATCGCATACTAATAAAGGTTGGGAGAAATTCACTCGCGCACTGATTAAGCACGTACTGCTTGAATCCAAAAATGCTGGATTCATCTGCTTTGGTTCTCCGGCTTCAATAATGTCCAAAAAAGTGATGGAAGAATTGTCGCAAGAAAACAGGACTTTGATAGAAACGCCGCACCCATCACCACTTAGCGCTTATCGCGGGTTTTTCGGCTCCAAACCGTTTACAAGATTTAACAATGAACAGCTTAAAAAAGGGTTAGAAATCGTACATTGGGAATTGCCAACAATAGCGCAACAATCACTATTCTAAATAATCCACATTTCATCCTTTTCCAATGACTACTTTAGGTGTTTTTTTTGCCTTAATTAACTTAATTGCAGTGGTTCTGCTAATTTTGAGATTCCGAGGGGCAAATGCTGGATCGTCAGCTGCATCACGTGAACTGCCAGGCTGGGCCAGGGAGCAAATGGCAGAGTTAAAAGATCTTCTTGAAAATAAAGAATCGGAATTAGAGCAAACCAAAACAGCCTTAACGACGATACAGGTTCAGACTGCGCAGCAAATCAGTTCGCTTGAAGCAAAACTTAAAGCGGCAGAAGAAAAATTAGATGATCAATCTAAAAATTTCAAAGAGCAAAAAGCACAGGCTATAGCTGATAAAGAGGTCATGGCAAATGAATTCAAGGTCTTAGCTGAAAAAATTTTGGAAGAAAAATCGCAGCAGTTCAAGACCACAAATAGTGAGGAATTGGACAAGCTATTAGCCCCCTTCAAGCAGAAACTAGTTGATTTTGAGGCTACAGTAAAGGAGAACCATAAAGAAGAAATTAAGAATACTTCGGCCTTGATGGAGAACATCAAGGCGTTAAAAAATATGAACGATCAGCTCAGCGCAGAAGCGAGCGGATTGGCAAAAGCGCTTCGTGGTGATACCAAAAAGCAAGGTAATTGGGGAGAATTTGTTTTGGAGCGTGCATTAGAAATGAGTGGACTCAGTAAAGACAAAGAGTTCTTCGTTCAAAACAGTGAAACCACCAAGGACGGCCGTCGCCTTCAGCCTGATGTAGTAATTCAATTACCAGAAGAGAAGAAAATTATTATCGATTCAAAGGTTTCGCTAGTTGCTTGGGACGCCTATGTAAATGCAGATAATGAGGAAGAAGCGCTCAAACACATGAAAGCACTTAACCTGAGTATTCAGAGTCATATAAAACAGCTTAGCGAAAAGGACTATCCACAACTCTATGATGGCGCTACTCCTGAATTTGTTTTGCTGTTTATTCCAATTGAGGCTGCCTTTATGGAGGCTACTAAGTTTGATGATGGATTGTATGAGTTGGCTTTCTCTAAGAAAATCATCTTAGTATCTACTTCTACTCTTCTGGCTACGTTAAAAACTATCGCGATGGCGTGGAGGCAGGAAAAGCAAACGCGAAATGTTATTGAAATTGCCGATGCCGGCGGCAAACTGTACGATAAATTCGTCGGCTTAAGCGAAGACTTGACCAAGCTCGGGCAACAGTTTAATACAGCTCAGAAAACCTACCAAGATTCTATGAATAAGATGGTGGAAGGTCGAGGCAATCTGATCAGTCAGGTGGAACGTTTGAAAAAACTTGGCAGTAAGACTAAAAAAGAATTAGACAACAGGATTGTTGATCGTGCGAACCTCGGAGAATTCTCTGAAGACCAGGTACCTAAATCAGTAGACAATTAATGGCAAACGATCAACTAATCTATGGCTTAAGATCAATATTACAGGCCGTACAAGACGGACAGACACTTGATAAGGTCTTTTTACAAAAAGGTATTGGCGGTCAACTTTACACTCAATTAGAGAGTACCCTTCGCAATAGAGGTGTGGAACCTAAATATGTCCCAGTTGAAAAACTCAATCGACTCACCCGTGGCAACCACCAAGGAGCTGTAGCGTTCTTAAGTCCAATTGATTTTCATGATCTCGAAGAAGTAATCGTCAAAGTAATGGACGAAAGACGAAAGCCTCTTATCCTAGCATTAGATCGAATAACAGATGTGCGGAACTTCGGAGCAATAGCTCGTTCGGCAGATTGTACAGGTGTTGATGCCATCGTATTACCAAAAAATGATAGCGCGCCCGTAAGTGCTGATGCCATACGTACCTCAACAGGGGCATTACTTGAGGTCCCAGTCTGTAAGGTAAATCATATGAAAGATGCGGTTTTTGTCGCCCAAAGCCTAGGACTTAAAATCATTGCGGGAACTGAAAAGACAGAGACGCCTATGTATGAAGCTCCTTTTGCGGATCCTTGTATGCTAATAATGGGTAACGAAGAAACTGGTGTGCACAAGAGTCTACTGGAAATGGCCGATGCCAAAGCCCTGATTCCAATGAGAGGCCAGATTAACTCACTTAATGTAAGCGTTGCTACCGGGGTGCTACTCTATGAAGCAGTGCGTCAAAGAGGATAGTATGAAAAAGGCATTGCTGCAACTTTTTACCGCGATGAGCATTTCGGTTTTTGGCCAATTCAATTGCCAGAGTACCAAATTGAATCCACTACCCCTGCAAAGCTATGCACCAATCAATTATAATTCGCGGTCAGATACCGCAGACCTCATTCAGTTAAAATTGACTATTGATTCTAGAGACTTTACTAACGGTAAACTTACGGGAATTGCAGCGTATGAATTGGGCGCAAAACTGCCCTTCTCTTCCTTGCGATTCGATTTGTTAGGATTTACGGTCGACAGTATTGTTTCACTCAGTGGTCCATTAAATTTTACCCAACAAGGCGAGCACGTAATCGTTAATTCATCTGCGGTTGCTGGACAGATCTTACACTGGGACTTTTATTACCACGGTTCGACCACTAAAGACGCCAGTGGATGGGGAGGAATTCACCACGACGGCCCCTATCACTATAATCTTGGTGTAGGATTTGCCGCCAACCCACACGTTTATGGACGCAGTCTATTTCCATGCTTTGATAATTTTGTCGAGAAGAGCACCCTTGATGAAATGAACATCATCACACCTGCTGGAAAGGTGGGTGTCAGCAACGGTATCTACGTAGACACTGATACACTTAGTAATGGAGATTTAGTTTGGCGTTGGGAAGGCCAGGCGCCTATCCCCTCTTACTTAGTGAGCATAGCTGTTTCTGATTATTTCAAGCAAAGCTGGACCCACAACGGACGATCTTTTGAAATTTACGGAAGGGCACAAGACACAGCCAATATGACTGCCGGATTCGTCAATCTCAATGCTATTTATGATGCTTTCGTTGAGGAGTTTGGTCCTTACCGTTTTGAGAAGGTAGGTTATGCATTAACTATAACAGGTGCGATGGAACATGCCGGAATGGTGCATCTACCACGCACATTGGTGAATGCCAATCTTAACGGCGAGGATATTATCGCTCATGAATTGGCCCACATGTGGTTTGGAAACGCCATCACCACTAAAACTGCTGAAGATATGTGGATCAACGAAGGATTCGCAGAATTTGGATCACACCTCTATGAGGAGAAAGTGTACAGCCGTTCAAAATATGTACAGACCGTACAGAACAACCAGGCACTAGTGCTAAAGCAGGTATATCAAAACGATGGAGGTCATCTCGCATTGAGTGGTGTGGACCAAAACCAAACCTACGGCACCCACACGTACCAGAAAGGTGCAATGGTCGCTCATAATCTTCGCGAATTTTTAGGAGACAGTCTTTTCAGTCACGCCTCAAAGGAACTTATTGCAAGTAACACCTTTGGAAATTATGACGCTGCCAGCTTCAAAAGCTCTTTTGAAGGCTCCACGGGGATTTCGCTCGAGAATTTTTGGAAAGATTGGATCTACAACCCCGGGTACTACGGTACCTGGGTAGAATTAAATTATCCTAAAAATATAAACTCGGGAAACACCAGCAAGCAGGTCAATATTCACCATCTAAGTGCGCATACTGGGAATTACAAGGCTTCGCAAGAGACTACACCAGTCGTTGTATACAAACACAGCTATAACTATGGCTACGGCGGAAAGGTTGTATTTGGTAATTCTTCAGATTACCCCGCTTCAAGCACAGATTCAACCTTTACTTCACAATCGATGAATTTAGGTGCGGGACAAGATTTTTGGCTCAGTACCAACGATAGTGCAGAATCTTTGGGTTCCTCAGTATACGATACGTTTAATTGGATAGACTTGAACGGTACGAAAACATTGCCGAGAACAGGGGTTAAAATCACCCCAAAACCCAATACAACTGGTCTGGACGGTACATTCTACGTTTGGCATCATTATACAGCAGGCAATTACACTAGCAATGGGGCCACAAGTCGTGATCATTTTTACTTTATTGGGTACGAAGGAAGCCATAATCCACCTATTGATTATGCCACAGAATTGCCTTTCGAGGTGACCATCTCCTTCAATACCAACGGAAACAATGGGGGCTTAGATAGCGACTTAAACGGATTACCTGGAAATCAAATGACTGTGGCGGAAAGTCCAAACCTAAAGTGGAAAAATGGAGTGCCCATTGCAAATGCTTCAACACAAGCCTTGGGCAATACTGGCGTGGGAAATATAACCTTCACACCTCAGCATGTTGCCCGCTATTACTACGTTGTAAATACTTCAACCTTATCACTCGAAGAAAAGGAAGGGCAAGGATTCAGGATATTCCCAAATCCAACTGAAGGGTATTTGAAAATCGAAAGTTTGTTAGATCAAAAAGAATTGTCTTATGAAATCAGTGACCTTAATGGACGGTTGATCGCTAAGAGCACAGTTCCTCATAAAAACGGCTTCAGCCAATTGTCCTTGCCTCCTGCCCTAACTACGGGCACCTACATCCTTACTTGTGATGCAGGTATAGCGAAATTCTCAGTGCACTAATATTTCCTTGGTTAGAAAGAAGGCCTAGTCCAAGATCAACATAACGGGACAATGATCGCTACCCATCACCTCATTTAAGATCTGTGAATCTTGCACCCGGTCGATGAAACCTGCACTAACCATAAAATAATCCAAGCGCCAGCCAACATTTTTCGCGCGAGCGCCGCCGCGGTAACTCCACCAACTATACTTGACCGTACCCGGGTAAAGCGTTCGGAAGGTATCAACAAAACCCGCTTCAATCATCGTGGTCATACCGTCAATCTCCGCTTGAGTATATCCTGGCGTCTTGTTGTAATTCGATTTTGGATTTTTTAAATCTATCGCTTGATGCGCTACGTTCAAATCCCCACATACCACGACAGGTTTTATCTCTTCTAATTGCTTCAAATAAGCCAAAAACGCTACATCCCATTCTTTGGTTCTGTAGTCGATACGCCTTAGTCCACTGCTAGAATTAGGCACGTAAGTAGTCACGTAATAGAAGTCCTCGAATTCCGCAGTAATAGCTCTGCCCTCGTTGTCATGTTCGGAAATACCGATACCCATTACTACGGAAATAGGCTCGGTCTTGGAAAGAATGGCAGTTCCACTATATCCCTTCTTCTCTGCGCTAAACGCATAAATATGGTAGTCCTGAAGATTTGCTAATGCCTCTTTTACTTGTTCGGGCGTGGCCTTTGTTTCTTGCAGCCCCACTACGTCACAATCCAATCGATGAAGGTCTTCAATCAAAGTTTTACCCGCAGCAGCGCGTACGCCATTCACATTAAAAGAGAGTAATTTCATTTACATATTTCGTCTATACTGTC
>CAJWZE010000035.1 GCA_913049845.1 uncultured Cryomorphaceae bacterium | reverse complement strand
AGTATAGCGGTTGTACTAGTGCCTAAGGGTGCAGCTGATTTCAAGCAAATTTTAGGTCAAGTTGGCCCTGAGCTTATCTCCGAACATAGTACGACTGATCCTAATCTGGAATTGGCTTGGGAAGAAATAGATGTCCCACTCGAGGTAGTTAGCGAAGAATTCCAAAATGCTTTAATTACTGCTTTGTATACTAATCCGAATGGTATTTACCGTATGTCGCCAGACATTGAAGGACTCGTTCAAACCTCGAATAATACGGCACGTGTTCTTTTGAAGGACGGTGAGTTAACGATTCTCTGTTTGACGCGTAGTTCAGTGGAGAGTGAGAAGTTGGATTTAGCACGTGCGATTGCAAGGAACTTTGAAGCTATTGGCTGTACCGTGGAGTGCACTGGAGCTTACCCTGGCTGGACGCCTAATCCAAAGAGTGCTATTTTAACAACGATGACGGATCTGTACCGCAACCTTTTCAACGGCGAGCCTCGTGTAAACGCTTGTCATGCCGGTTTGGAGTGCGGAATCCTCGGAACCAATTACCCTGAAATGGAGTTAATTTCTTTTGGACCAAACATCCGTGGTGCACATAGCCCGGATGAAAAAACACAGATTTCATCGGTTAAGAAGAGTTGGGAGTTTTTCCTAGCTACATTAGAAAATATTCCAAACGTAGACTGATATGTTTGACAACTTAAGTGACCGCCTCGAGGCCGCGTTTAAAGTATTACAGGGAAATCACAAGATCACCGAACTCAACATAGCCGACAGTGTAAAACAGATTCGTCGTGCGCTCGTTGAGGCTGATGTTAGTTTTAAAATTGCCAAGCAGTTTACCAACGATGTAAAGGTTAAAGCTCTTGGATCGGGTGTGCTCACTGCTGTGAAGCCTGGTCAAGCTATGGTGAAGATAGTCCGTGACGAGATGGCCGAACTGATGGGTGGACAAGCTGAAGGTTTGAATTTAACAGGCAAACCGGCGGTAATTTTAATGGCAGGTTTGCAAGGTTCGGGGAAGACTACGCATAGTGCCAAATTGGCCAACTATCTGAAAAATAAGAATACGAAGAAGCCTCTATTAGTTGCTTGTGATGTGTATCGTCCTGCGGCAATCAACCAACTTAATGTACTTGGAGAGAAGTTGGGTATAGAAGTTTTCTCTGAGGATGACAACCAAGATCCTGTTAGCATTGCAAGGAATGCCATAGCGCATGCTAAAAGTAATGGACACAATGTAGTTATTGTGGATACGGCGGGTCGTTTAGCAGTAGATGAAGAGATGATGGCTGAGATTGGCAATATCCACAGGGCTGTTGCTCCATCCGAGACATTATTTGTAGTAGATTCTATGACAGGTCAAGATGCTGTAAATACAGCGAAAGCCTTCAACGAGGTTTTGAATTTTGATGGTGTCATCCTGACGAAATTAGACGGTGATACCCGGGGTGGAGCTGCGCTTACAATCAAGAGTGTTGTAAATAAACCGATTAAGTTTATTGGAACTGGTGAGAAGATGGATGCATTGGATGTTTTCCATCCGGATCGTATGGCGGACCGTATTCTCGGTATGGGGGATGTCGTTTCGCTTGTAGAGCGTGCTCAAGAGCAATTTGACGAGCAAGAAGCTCGTAAGATGAGCAAGAAAATTGCTACTGATTCCTTTGGATTTGACGACTTCATGAATCAAATCCAACAAATCAAGAAAATGGGGAATATGAAGGACTTAATGGGGATGATTCCAGGTATGGGTAAAGCGATGAAGGATATTGATATCGATGATGATGCGTTCAAGCACATCGAAGCCATGATTAATAGTATGACATTGGAGGAGCGCCAACAACCTGGTATCATAAATGGGTCCCGCAGAAAACGTATTGCGATGGGCTCTGGACTCACGGTTCAAGATGTAAATAACCTGCTCAAGCAGTTTAGTGATATGCATAAAATGATGAAGATGACTCAAAGCGGCAAGGGTCCTCGCGGAATGATGAACATGATGCGCGGTATGCGCTAAACAATATACCTATGGTAATTTTAGACGGAAAAGCAATATCGGCTCAAATTCGCGCTGAATTGGCCGAGAAAGTAAAAGTACTAAAGGCAGCAGGAAAGAAAGTTCCTCATCTTGCCGCAATTTTAGTGGGAGATGATGGTGCATCACGAACCTATGTGAACGCTAAGGTTCTTGACTGTGAAGAAGTTGGTTTTGGATCAACTCTCATCAATCTCCCTTCGGAAACTACAGAGGCAGAGCTGTTAAAAGCTATTAACAGACTCAACAATGACAAGAATATTGACGGGTACATCGTTCAACTACCCTTGCCAAAGCACATTGATGAAACGAAGGTGTTGCTAGCGGTTGATCCAAAAAAAGATGTAGACGGATTTCACCCTGAAAACGTAGGTAAAATGACGCTAAATCTTCCAACTTATATCCCTGCTACGCCGCAAGGGATTGTTGAGATTCTGCGCAGGTATAATGTTCCTACAGAAGGGAAGGATTGTGTGGTTATTGGTCGCAGTCACATTGTAGGTTCTCCCATTTCTATTCTCTTGAGCCAGCACAATTACCCTGGCAATTGTACGGTAACACTTTGTCATTCGAGAACTAAGGACCTCAAGCAAGTCTGTCAAAAAGCCGATATTATTATTGTAGCATTAGGAAGTCCCGGATTTGTGACTGCGGATATGGTTAAAGAAGGTGCATGTGTTATTGACGTTGGTATTACTCGTATGGACGACGCCTCTAAGAAGAGTGGATTTAGATTATTGGGCGATGTTGATTACGAAACAGTGGCGCCTAAGTGTAGCTTCATTACTCCCGTCCCCGGCGGTGTTGGTCCGATGACTCGAGCTGCACTGATGATGAATACGATGAAAGTAACCGAATTGATTTAATTCGTTTGAAAGACATTACCACATCTGAAAGTTTTAGTAGCGCCGATGCCCGTAGTGGGCTCATAGTGCCCCTGATGGAGGAATTTTACACTATCCAAGGCGAGGGGGCACATACTGGTAAAGCAGCTTATTTCGCCCGAATAGGAGGCTGTGATGTAGGATGCCATTGGTGTGACGTCAAAGAGAGTTGGAATCCGGATACACATCCTCCAACACCAATAGCTAATATTGTAGCCAATGCCAAAAAATACAGTGATACTATTGTTGTTACTGGAGGCGAACCACTTACTTGGGATATGAATCCCTTGGTAGATTTGCTTCATGAGGAAGGAATAAAGGCACATGTAGAGACGAGCGGTGCTTATCCATTGACAGGTAGCTGGGATTGGATTTGTCTGAGTCCCAAGAAAACGGCTCCTCCCAAGGAAGAATACTACCTTTCCGCAAACGAATTGAAAGTTATTGTATTTAATCAAAACGATTTCAAGTGGGCCGAAGAGCACGCTAAAAGAGTTGGTAAGGATTGTTTATTGTTCTTACAACCAGAATGGAGTAAACGGGAAGATATGATGCCTCACATTGTAGATTACGTAATGAAACATCCGCGTTGGAAAGTAAGTCTTCAAACGCATAAATATTTGAACATTCCTTAAGGTATGGCGATTACTACGGACATTGATGGTGCTGTACAGCTGCTACAGAATTCCGGACTAGTTGCATTACCTACTGAAACAGTTTATGGTTTAGGCGCCAACGCTATGGATGCTATTGCCATAGCCAAAGTTTTTAAAACTAAAAACAGACCTTCTTTTGATCCTTTAATAGTACATGTGGCATCTATAGATCAGGCCCACAAAGTGGCCGAATTAAACGAAGCTGCCTTGGAATTATTTGAGCGATTCAGTCCTGGTCCATTAACTTTAGTATTACCAAAGAAAGACTCTGTACCGGATATAGTAACCTCAGGGCATTCCACAGTCGCAATTCGTATTCCCGATCATCCAATGACTCTTAAGGTAATTCGAAAGAGCCACCTGTGTATTGCTGCACCGAGTGCAAATCCATTTGGATATACATCCCCAACTACTGCCGCCCACGTTCAGGAGCAGCTGGGCGGTAAGATTGACGCTATACTTGATGGTGGCCCGTGTGGTGTTGGCCTCGAGAGTACTATTCTCGATCTATCTGGGGTTCCTAGAGTATTGCGACTCGGAGGTTTAGCATTAGAAGAACTTGAACCTGTACTTGGAATTTTAGAAGTTCAAACGAGTTCATCGAATCCAAATGCACCCGGTATGCTCAGCGCTCATTACAATCCTGGAGCAAGAGTTCGACTATTTTCAAATAAGAAAGAGCTGATTGACAGCTATTACGCTGTTGATAACTCTAAAACAGGCGTCCTAATAATGGGTCAAGGTTTGGAAGGTTTAGCAATATTCAATTTAAGTGAATCTGAAAATATTATAGAAGCGGCATCTCGCTTATTTACTGGCTTAAGAATCCTTAGCGCCAAGGGCTACACAGAAATATGGGCCCATAAACTACCAGATAAAGGTCTAGGTCGTGCTATAAATGATCGCCTAATAAGGGCTGCAAATTAATCGTATCGATTAAGAGGTTTATTCACCCTTAATTTTCATTTGCTTTTAGTAATTTGTTCGTTATGAACAGAATACTACTCGTACTATTCCTTTTCTTAGGAACATATCTCAATGGTCAAATACGCGGAACAGTCGTAGATGATAAAAAAGAGCCCATTATTGGCGCCTCCGTTCGAGTCATATTAAATGGCGAATTGAGCAATGTTGGAACGGTTACGAATTTTGACGGTGCTTGGACCTTAGATATTTTTAACTATCCCGTTCAAGTTGAAGTCAATTCTATGGGTTTTGCAACACAGCGGGTTGTATTACAAAATGCATCACCGGTTCGTATCACTATGAAGTCAGACCGCAAAGTCTTGACAGAAGTGAGCATCGTTCAACAGCGACTTAGTAAGCAACAAGAGAAAAGTGCTTTAACGGTTGAGAGTATGGATGCTTTGGCGATTAAAGAAAGCCCAAGTGTAAGCTTTTACGATCACCTTGGAACTTTAAAAGGAGTGGATCTAACCTCTGCTAGTATTGGATTTAAAATCATTAATACTCGTGGATTTAATAGTACGTCTCCAGTAAGGTCACTTCAACTTATTGATGGTGTGGACAATCAAAGCCCTGGTCTAAACTTTTCATTGGGTAATTTTCTTGGTGCCCCAGACCTCGACATCATGTCGGTCGATGTTATCGCAGGTGCTAGTACGGCATTTTACGGGCCTTCGGCGTTCAATGGTGTTATTTCAATGACTACCAAAGATCCATTTGTGTTTACTGGTATAAGCTCTAGTCTAAAAGTAGGGGAGCGGAACCTCACAGAAATAAGTATTCGCTGGGCAGATAAGGTTAATAATAAGTTTGCGTATAAAATCAACCTATTTGCTTTGAAGGCGGACGATTGGGAGGCAAACAATATGGATCCCACGGAGGTAAGTAGAGACGATGCTACGAACCCTGGCGGTTATGATGCGGTGAATCGCTACGGAGATGAGGATTGGTGGGACGATGGCGGCGACTCAAAGACATTCCCGGGACTAGGAAGATTTTATCGTCCTGGTATTGAGGAGAAACATTTAGTGGACTATAATACGGAAAACATTAAGTTGACCACCGCACTACACTATAAGATCAAGGAGGATTTAACAGCTATTTATGCTCTCAATTTCGGTTCAGGTACTACCGTATACCAAGGAGATAATAGATATAGTCTCAAGGACATATTATTTCTTCAGAATAGAGTAGAGCTTCAAAAGAAAGACAAGTGGTTTTGGCGAGCCTATTCCACTCATGAAGATGCTGGTAATAGTTACGACGCCTACTTTACAGCATTAAGAATGCAAGACAGTGTAGTATCGAATCAGGCCTACAATCTCTATTACACGGGCCTTTGGAATATATTTAATAAGCCAAAAGTTCGTGCAATGCCGGGTGCTCCGGCAAACAGTCTTCCTATGAGTCAGTATCAGTCTATTATGGATTCATTGATAGCAAGTAACCCAGATTTTTTCAATCAACTACACGAAGACAACCGAAATAATGTATCAATAGCTACTGCATCTGATGCATTAGGTGCAGTTTCACTTGAGGAACTTCAAAGTTACGCGAATCAACTAGTACCGGGTACATTAGAATTTAACAATTTGAAGAATTACATCACTGCTACCTTGTTTACTGACGGTGGTAGCCGTTTTTACGATAAGTCGGCATTGTACCATACTCAGGGAGAGCGTACCTATACTTACGACAATGGGGCAGTATTAAGAGTAGGCGGTAATTTTCGTTTGTACACCCCAAAGTCCGCAGGAACCATATTTTCAGATACAGCGGGTACCGTAATAACCAATAGAGAAGCTGGTATATATGCTGGATGGGAACAATCCTTTTTGGATGAGAACCTCAAATTAAGTGCAACTGGGAGAGTCGATAAGAATCAGAACTTCCAGGCATTGGTAAGTCCGGCGGCTTCTGTCGTATACAAGGCTAATGAAAATCATACACTACGTTTTAGTTTGAGCAGCGCAATTCGAAACCCTACATTGGCAGATCAGTATTTAAATTATAATGTCGGTAGAGCCGTGTTGCTAGGTAATCTAAACGGCTTTGATTCTTTGGTTACGATAGATAATATCGCAGATTATTTGGGTAAACCAGCTAATGAAAGGCTTTCACATGATTTTGGTTATTTCAATGTAGATGCGATACGACCTGAAAAGGTAAAAACAGCCGAGGCGGGTTACCGAGCTTCTATAGGTTCTCGTGTATTTGTAGACGCGAATTACTACTTCAGCCTTTATGATGATTTCATAGGGTACATTATCGGAGCTGAAATAGAGGAGGGTACTACGGCTATTGACCGATTAAAGTCATTACAGGTTTACCGCGTAGCTGCTAATGCTACCGAACAAGTGACAACACAAGGCTTTAGCATTGGTTTGAATACTTTTGTGGGGGACTACCAGACGCTAACCGGTAACTACAGTTGGAATAAACTTACCTCAGCGGTTACAGATCCAATTGTTCCAGCATTCAATACACCAGAGCATAAGTTTAACCTAGGATGGAATATTCGAAATTATCCATGGAAGAACGACGATTCAAAACTGATTGGTGCTGGTGTAAATTATAAATGGGTACAAGGTTTCGTATTTGAAGGATCGCCGCAATTCACAGGTTCCATACCGTCTTACGGGCTTTGTGATGCGCAGATTTCGTTGACACGAATCAAAGAAAAATCGGACAATAAACGCACCATTACTTACAAGCTAGGAGCGAGTAATGTCTTGAATAATAAAGTATATCAAGTATTTGGGGGGCCTTTAGTTGGGAGGTTGGCCTATCTAAGTATTCAAATTAATTAATCTCTCAAAAAGAACATGTCTATGAAAAAGATTACAATTTTAATCTGCTCGTTGCTCGTATCATCCAGTTTATTTGCACAACGCTATACTACGGAGATATACAACGACAGTGAAATCACCGTAATGTCCGATGTGAGTTACGGTGTTAATTTCAACCCATACGTGGATTCTGCACTTTTGGGTGGAACAAATCTACAACCGTTGCAAGCCGATTTCTATATGCCATCTCCAACAGTAGATACGACGTCGAACCGACCAGTAGTTATTGTTTGGCACACCGGATCATTCCTTCCGAAAGGAGTGAACGGCTCACCATTAGGTACACGTCAAGACAGCGCAGTTGTAGAGATGTGTCATCGTTTTGCGAAAATGGGATATGTGAGTATTGCAGCTTCATACCGTTTAGGTTGGTTGGCAAATAGTACCAATCTAGATGTACGTCGTGGTAGTAACTTACTAGCGGTCTACTATTCTATCCAAGATGCGAAAGCGCTCGTGCGCTATTTGAACTTAACCCAAATGGGTGCAGGTAACCCTTACGGAATTAACGCAAGTAATACCATTATGGTAGGACAAGGTTCAGGTGGTTACTTAACATTTGCTTATGCGACGATAGACAAACATTCAGAAGTCGCGGGGCCAAACAAATTTAAGTATCAGGATTCAACCGGCATCTTCGGTCAGTCTGTACTTCCTGGTGACCCTTATGTAGATACGTCTATAGTAGGAGATATCGATGGCTTTGGTGCAGAGGTAGTAGTCACTGGTCAGAACACTTTGGGTTTACCAACGATGGACTATAGCTCTCCGGGTCGGAACTATATTAATCACCCCGGTATGCCTGATGATATTCTTATGACTATCAATATGGGAGGTGCTATGGGAGACGGTGCTTGGTTAGAACAAGGTGATGTTCCAATGTTGAGTGTCCACAGTAAGTTTGACTTCTTTGCACCCTATGATACAGGTATGGTTTACGTACCAATCGGCGCACAATTCTTCGCAGTAGTGAGCGTAACTGGATCATACGGTGCGATTAAAGCGGCCAACGCATTCGGGAATAATGATATATTCTTAAACGAAAACTATACGGATGCAGTTTGGGTAGATCAACAAGCAACGAATCCAACAGGTGAAGAGTGTTTATATACTGTTGAAATTCCTCCTGCCCAGGCAGCAACTCCATGGATTGTACATACTTCTCCATGGAATTGGTACGACCCAAATGATCCTAACATAACTGCAACTGATCCAAATCCAAATGTGAAGAGTACTTCACTAGCTTGGATTGATACAATAATGGCCTTCATCGTTCCGCGTATGGCAACTGTACTCCAAGCGGAAGGTGTTCCAGCTGGCATCCAGGAGTTGGATTTAGAAATGAAAGTTTATCCTAACCCTTCGTCAACTGGTTTGATGAACGTGGTTACTGCAAATAATGTAGCAATTGAAACTCTAACCGTTTTCGATATTACTGGACGTGTAGTTATTCAAAAGGAAAACATCGGCAATGCTACAGAACTGAATCTTACGGCATGGAATTCAGGGGTTTATATTCTCAAAGTAGAAACGGATCAAGGTGCTGCGATTCGAAGAATTACTGTGAAATAATCTCCTCATAATTATTAGTTATCCCCGCCTTTCAGGCGGGGATTTTTTTGTCCTAATTTTGGCCTTTCGTTAGACGAATAGTATGATCAATTATCAAGGTGCCATTATAGAGCTCAACGAATTGCCTGTTCAAGATGTGAAAAGAGCTACGATGTACGGAGATGCCGTATTTGAAACAATTCGAATGCGTGATAATAAATTATTATTTATCGAAGATCACTACTTCCGTTTGATGGCGAGTATGCGTATCCTTAGAATGCCTATACCAATGGCATTTACCCCGGAGTTTTTTGTTGATGAAGCTAACAGATTAGCTGAAGAAACAGCCATCACTGACGGTAGGTTAAGATTGCAAGTGGTGAGAAAATCTAAAGGTAGATATACACCTGAAAAGAATGACGAATGCGTTTGGTGGATGGAGCTTGAAGAATTTAGTTCTCAAGATTATACATGGAACCCGAAAGGATTGAGAGTGGGTCTATTTAAGGACCACTACGTTCAACCGGGCCTTTTATCCACGTTGAAATCTTCGAACTCTTTGATATACGTTCTTGCTGGCATTTTTGCCAAGGAAAATGGTTTAGATGCAATGCTGATAGTTAACGATAAGAAAATGTTGGTAGAAGCTAACGCAGCTAATGTATTCGTGTTGAAAGACGATATATTGAAGACTGCTCCGTTGGAGGATGGTCCGTTACGCGGAGTATTTAGAAAAAACCTTATTGGTTGGGCAAAGGAAATAGGCCTTGAAATAAGAGAGGAGAGTATCAATCCTTTTGAACTTCAGAAAGCCGATGAAATTTGGCTAACCAGCGCTATAAGCGGTGTTCAATGGGTAGAGAATTACAGAAAGCAGACTTACAAGGGCGATAAGGCCAAAGAATTAATAATGCTACTTCAGCGCAAATTGAACGTATTAGGGTCGCTCTAATTCAGTAAAGGATCCGATGGTGCGTTTGCCCAAAGCGTATATTTTCCACCTAGTTGTTTCATTAATGTTCGCCAAGCGTTGTCCTTAGCGGTTAGTGGGTCAATGTTAAAGGGGGGATTGAGCACAATCCAGGTATCATTTTTTAGCTCCTCTTCCAGTTGGCCAGGCGACCAGCCGCTATAACCGAGGAAGAATTTTGGTTGAGGCAGTGGCATAGAAAGCTCCTTTTGCTCCGTATATAAGACTTTGAATAATTCAAAGTCACCACCTAGGTAAAGTGAATTATCAACTTCCATAGCTCCTGGTAACTTATCGTAACCATGCAAATAGAAGAGGGCATCCTGCTCAACAGGACCGCCGTAATAAATAGTGTCTCGCCCGGTAAATTCGTCGATAAAGTCTTGAGCAATTAGGGAAGAAGCCTTATTCAATGTAAAGCCCAGCGAACCTTCGGCATCATGCGCAGTTAGATACACAACGCTTTGGTCAAAGAACCCGTCACTGATTAATGGCTTGGATATGAGGATACATCCTTTTTTAGGGGTAATAGTAGTCTCCATTACACTAATTTAGCACTATGGATTTACATAACATACGAGAGACATACAATTTTGATTCTTTAGACATTGATAAGTTGAAAGATGGCCCAATGGCTCAATTTCAATATTGGTTTGAGCAATATAAGCAGTTGTGTATCAAGGATTATAATGCAATGGCCATTTCAACGGTGCATAAAGATATCCCTGAAAGCCGAATTGTATTGTTAAAAGAAATTCGTGACAATGGATATGTTTTCTATTCCAACTATTCAAGCGCCAAGGCTAATGCACTTGAGTCAAATCCTAACATCAGTGCTTTATTTTTTTGGCGTGAGCAAGAACGTCAAGTTCGAATTAGCGGTATAGTGGTCAAAACTGATGTACAAGAAAGTAAATCGTACTTTGAAACCCGACCATATCTTAGTAAGATAGGGGCAGCGGCATCCGATCAAAGTCAGCCTATCACTTCTCGCCAAGAGTTGGAAGAGAAATTCGATTCGTTTACCAAGAAGTATCCGGAAGGTACAGAAGTACCAATGCCTGAAAATTGGGGTGGTTATTTAATCATTCCAAATAGGTACGAATTTTGGCAAGGTAGAGAAGGTAGACTCCACGACCGGCTTGTATTCTGTTTGGAAGACGGGCATTGGAACATTAAACGAATTCAACCTTAGATTTAGCCATAAAAAAAACCCTCTCCAACCGGAGAGGGTTTTTATTCAAAGTCCATTAAGGATTAGAGCTTACCGTTTAGATCAGCACCAGCCTTAAACTTAGCTACATTTTTAGCAGCGATTTTGATTACTGCACCAGTTTGTGGGTTACGACCATCACGCGCAGCGCGTCTAGATACAGAGAAAGAACCGAATCCTACTAGAGATACTCGGCCACCGCTTGATAGGGTAGAACCTACATTACCAGTAAAAGAATCCAAAGCTGCTTTAGCTTGTGCTTTTGAGATGCCAGCGTCTGCTGCCATTGCGTCGATCAATTGTGCTTTGTTCATTGCAATTAGTTTTTATTAGTTGTTATTAATACGAATGCATATCAAATATAGCCGAAATTTGCATCTATCCAAGTGTTTGCGGGGGTTGAGCAAAAAAAAGTTTGACAAAAATTGTTAATAACTCAATTTTAATGCAAAAGTGAGTAGAAACACTCATTAATTAAGGGGTAAAAACGCCACTTTAAGGCCGTTTATGAATGATTTCGCATTCATATTCTTCTTTCCGTTAGGCTTAATCTCAATGATTTCGACACTTCCAAGGGGGTAATCAATGAATAATCTCTTTTCAGAAACGCTTAAAATTGGGTATTCGCATGGATGGAATCGATCAGAGACTTGTGCTCTCATGAACTTAAAATCTCCATAATAGGCACCCGGAAAAGGGTTAAGTCCTAAGATTTGTTGAACCAAATCAGTCGGAATTTTGGAAAAATCAAGCTTACTATTGCTTTTATTCAGCTTCGGAGCATATGTGGCTTCCATATTGTCTTGGGGCTTTGGGGAGAGTCTTCCTTGCAATAGACCATCTACAGTCTTTAATACGAGATCAGGTCCTAATGCCATAAGTTCATTATGTAATTCACCTGTGGTCATCCCTGCGGATATAGAATGTTCTATTTGTAAGAGAGTACTTCCTGTATCTATTTTCTTATCCAGAAGGAAAGTAGTTAGCCCAGTAGTATCATCCCCGTTAATGACGGCCCAATGAATAGGAGCTGCACCTCTGTATTTCGGTAAAAGAGAACCGTGAAGATTGAAGGTGCCTAATCTTGGCATAGACCAAATTATTTCAGGCAGCATTCTGAAAGCCACAACAATAAAGAGGTCTGCATTTAGCAACTTGAGCTCTTCAATAAAGTCTGGATTTTTAAGATTGGTAGGCTGCAATACATTCAGTCGATGCTTTAGTGCACAGTCCTTAACGGCGCTTTGTTTTAACTTTCTTCCACGTCCTGCTGGTTTATCGACTACCGTAATTACAGCAGATATTGTGTAACCGTCTGCAATTAAGGCTTCAAGAGGAGGAACAGCAAATTCAGGCGTTCCCATATATACAATACGTGTATCAGTTCTTGAGCTCATCAGGGTTGCAATTAAGATCGAACCAAATATCATCAAAAGAATGACCATCTCTTAGCATTTCATCGATAATCCTAGGATCAGGATTATGATTGAAGGTACATACACTGCAAGTGCCACATTTCTTATTATCTGTTTGACCAAAGTAATGCTCAATTTTAGTGGTCAAGCACTCTCCACTTTGTAAAAAAGCAATCATAGCTGTGGTGCGTTCTTTTTTGGCATTGATCCAGGCATCAACGAAAGAAGGAGGAAAGCTTAGGTACTTATCCGCAGGACGCGGTTCCATAAAGTATATAGCGCTGTTATTATCCGATGCACTGTATTCTATCAATCCTTTGGTTTGAAAGGAGACCAATAACTCATCGAAATTGGTTAAGGATAACATAGCCATTGCGGCGAAACGCTTTCGATTAAATCTAACGGGTTCATCCACTGCGAGTGGATACATCCTATATAGCGCTAAGAGCACTTCCTTAGCTTCTATCTCAAGTCCCTTCCAGTCTTCTGGAACAGATGTAAACTTTATTTTAGGAACACTAAACGCAGACTCCGCGAACTGCCAATAACCGCGTTGCTGAATGAGCTTGATGAAGTTTAAGACCTCAGGAATAGACAAGTCAAATCGTTTTGCGAGATCAACAATATTAAATTCAATCTTTTCTTCAAATACACTGCCTATTGCAATTTGATGCTTGCTGCAAAACGTTTTATAGAAATCCTCTACAGCCTTGATATTAGGAATTCCATCAATACTCTTGTTCAGCCGTTCGAAATCATTTTGATTGTAAAATAAATGTGTACGGCTTATTGCACCATTGCGTCCAGCGCGACCTATTTCTTGATAGTACCCTTCCAAGGTATCCGGAACATCCCAGTGTACAACCCACCCAACGTCACCTTTATCTATACCCATTCCAAAAGCAGTCGTAGCTACAATCACTTTTACTTTATTGGCTATCCACGCAGCTTGGTTCTTTATTTTAATAGCGTCATCAACTCCTGCATGGTAGAAACAACTCGCAAACCCTTCATTAGAGAGTAAGGTGCTTAGCCATTCACAGCTTCGTCGAGTCTTTGCATAGACAATCCCTGTACCTTCAAGTTTTGCCATAAGCCTCAACAACTGCTTTTCTTTATTAGGTGTAAAGTGACGATGAAGGATTAAATTTTCTCTTCGAATAGACCCCTCAAAAACCTTCGCATCGGGAATGCGTAGTTCTTGGAGTAAATTATTCTTAACGCGAGGTGTAGCTGAGGCCGTTAAGGCAATGCTAGGGATATCAGGAAGTAGCTCCTTTATCTTATGAATATTCAGGTACGATGGTCGAAAATCGAAACCCCATTGAGAAATACAGTGCGCTTCGTCAATAGCAATCAATGAAATATCAGCATTGCTTAAGTATTCAAGAAAAAGAGGATTCGACAATCTTTCAGGAGCGAAGAAGGCAAACTTGTATTTACCAAACCTCAAATTTCTAAAAGCTTCATCAAGCTTCCGGACAGAGTAAGAGCCTTTAAAATGGTAGCTTTTAATTCCGCGATTTACCAATCCATTATGTTGGTCCTCCATAAGTGCGACGAGCGGTG
>CAJWZE010000034.1 GCA_913049845.1 uncultured Cryomorphaceae bacterium | reverse complement strand
AATACGTTTTCAATAATATCCAGATTATCCCCGCCTGTTTTTGTAATCGTTGTTGTTGGCCATACCGATGGATTTAGAGATGTTTTAACTACCGCTCCAGAGTACGAGGCATTCAAAAAATACAAATCAGTTCGGTCGGTTTTTAGAGCAATGGCATGATATGCGCTCGTTGGTGCCGCGATTACTTCCGCGGCTGAACCGTTCTCGATTCTCCATAAACTTGCTGGTGTTGAGCCGGAACCCGACCAATCTTCATAACCTGTGCATAAAACGTATACCGCAGAACCTATCTGAACAAATGAATTGGGTTTGTCCCCTACTTTGAGGGTATCTACACTATTTGTATTAAGATCTACAATAGCGACGCGATTATCATTGCCAAATCCGCCATTTAGACCTACATAAACAACGTCACCATCAGCATAAGCTTGTTCGCTTACGCCGAAGATATTAACGCTATCTAAGAGCTGACCCGTGTGCTTATCGAGGATCTTGATGTAATCCGACGACCAAGTGGTAACGACAAGTTTGTTTCCAGATTCCGCCAAGTACCTCGGACCCGCGATAAGTATCGACCAACGCTCCAGCATAGTTTTTCTACTTATACCGCGAATTATACCCGCATTATTCATAGAAACGATAAGCAATGAATCGGCGTGAATCATATGTTGGCCGATATTTCCTAGGGCAAAGCCATTTTCCGTACTAAATGCGGATTGAACAATAGTATCAGAGTTTCCTCCTACAGCGTCGATAGTGGCTGTACCTCCAGTGAACGCACCTTCATTCAAAATCAACAGTGCATCTTCATAGACTGTCGGTTCAGCGGGTAATGGCGTTTTTGTACATGCGGCAGCTGTAATCACAGCAATTAAAAAGAGTCCTTTCTTCATGATTTGGAATTTAATTGAAGGGTTAAAGAATAATACCTACCTGGCAATGGGTAGTTTAAAAAGAAATTGCGTTTAGCTCCAGTCACATTATGCACAGTTACAAGAAGACAGAGCTTTTTGAAAATTTTTGTAGTCACACTCAGATCCATCCACAACTCGCTTGGAATGGTCCCTAATGGACTGTTGTCCCGAAGCGTTTGTCTTTGGCCTAAGTAATGGGTGCGTAATTGTGTATCGAATGCACCCGCGTCATAGACAACGGTATAGACCGCATTAAAATCGGGTCTATACAATAGTGATGTGCCTTCATTACCCGCAATTACTGCTTCAAGTACACGGCTGTATTGGTGCGTCAAGGAAACTTCATTAAACCAAGAACCATAATTATAACTTCCTATGATTGAGCTAGTCGAAGCATATGCCTGCTCTATATTTTCAGGACTCCAAAAGCCATTAGAAGCTGGCGTCCATTGAATAAGGTTCGTAAAGTAGAGCTGATCAGTACTCACGAACAAGGATAAATCTTCCCACTTCTTCGACAAGCTATATTTAGCCCCGTAAGAGCGTTCCGCTAACAAATCGGGATTGCCACCAGGAGTCCAATAAAGTTCATTTATGGTTGGAAGCCTGTAATACGTGCCCGCTGTCAAATGATGTTTACCTAGATGGTTCTCCCCGGTCCAATTCACTTGTGCCCCACCAAAGCCAGATTCGTTCCAATATGATACCTTTCCGAGAACGCTGAAATGTTCTCCAAAGCGTTGAAGGTGGCTTGCATTGATCTGTTTTAATGACGTATTGCGTGAGGTGCCAGCGCCACGTACATAACTCACAACTACCTTCGAAGTATAGCTTTTGTGTTCCTTAGCAAGTCGTAAAGACAATTGATCGTAGGTATTGGTATCCCTTAGATTTAGAAATGATGCTGTATCGGTATACGCTTGCCATTCATTGCCGTAAAAGAGTGTGGCTTTTACATCTCTTTTCTGCGCAGCAATTAGTCCGCGAACAGAACGGTCCTCGAGATGATTCAGATTTCCGGAAGTAAGCACAGAGCCCCTGCTATTTTTCGTCCCTTCCGTATACCAAATATTCGTATTCCAACGAACCCTTCCAACTTTTCCCTCGTAGCGCTGCAGAATTGTTAATGTTGAATATTCCATACCGCGCATCGTGAAATTATTGCTTCCTAGCGTATAAGGGTACACGTTATCACTCTGCTCGGTCTTTATGAATGAACGGTAGCGTATACCTGCGAACTCACCGCCGTTTTGAACAACGAACGACCTAAGGCCAATGCTGCTCGCTCCAAATGCTGTAGTAAAGAACGATTTGCCTGAAGCGTGCCAACTTAAATCCAGACCGCCAATCATTCCACTTTCGCTTCCCAGTGCGGCATTAGCCCCAGAGGAAATGCCCTTTTTCGCTAGCAATACTGAAGGAACTAGGCTAAGGTCAATCACACCGGAAGCCATACTGCTGATATCTATGCCTTCCCATACCACTCTGCTCTGGGCGCTATTCGCTCCGCCTAAATTCAAGGTAGCAATACTGCCCGGTGCATACTGACGAATTTGAAAACGCGAATCCTTTTGTAAATAAGTAGCTATATCTAGTAGACCTAATTGGGTAGAGTCCACGACCGTTCTATTTTCGGAAAATTCAAGTCCTTCCGCTAGTATAGTAGCCGTACTTAGCGTATCCGAAGATTGCGCACTAAGAATATGTGTGCCCAGACATAATGTGGACAGTAACCAATTTTTCATACCATCAGAATTGCTTGACCCAGAGCAATAGTTTCTAATTTTCTTTGCAGGTCAAGTATTCTGGCTCCTCACTCCCACTTAACTCCTTCCCGCTATTGCAGTGGATTTGTTAAGCTTTCACTGTGAGTTACAGCTGCTGGCACAGCCCCGAACTTCAATCGGGTTCCTTTTTAAGAACCACTTCCGTGGTTTAACCTACAAGTACAAAGTTACATTAATGTCGGCTACCAAAAACGTTTAGAGCACTATTATATGCACTTTCTAATGCCAAAGGATCAAGGCCGTGTGAAACCTCGTACATTTCCTCAATCGCTGTGAGCACTTTTTCGGTAGGCATATTACCAATGAGTGAATTCGAGGCAAAAGGACAACCGCCAAAGCCTCTTAGAGCGGTGTCTATACGAGTACAGCCCGCATTGATTGCTGCCTGAGCTTTGGCTGGTGCTTCGTCATAGGTGCTGTGCATATGAGCGCCCCAAGGAACCGTGCTTTCCTTTTTTACTAAATCACAGAGCTCAATAACCTTTTCTGTAGTGCCTTCACCCGTTGTATCGCTTAATGAGATGAGATCAGCTCCAATAGATTCTGCTTGAAGCAAGCGTTCAAGTACCAGATCTCGATGATACTCTTCTCCGTACGGATTACCGAAAGCCATACTTAGGTACACCACGAGTTCTACATCATTCCTTTCCGCTAATTCTTTAACACGTTTCAAGTCTTCCAACCCATCCTCTATATTCTTACGGGAATTGCGCAACTGAAACTCTTCGCTCACGCTAAACGGATATCCCCAAGAGTCAATAAAATTAAATTCTGTTGCTCTTTTTGCACCGCCCTCACTAGCAATGATTGATAGTAATTTTGTGTCGGAGGTTGCCCTTACTTCTTCCAATGCAGCAAACAAGGGTCGTGCATCAACCATTTGTGGCATTGCGCGTGGGCTAACAAAAGACCCTGCATCTATGGTATGGAATCCACAGTTGGCTAGGATCTTAATGTGATTGATTTTTTCCTGCGTTGGGATAAAATCTTGGAATCCTTGCCAAGCATCTCTTGGACACTCTACAATAGAGATATGGGTCATTCGGTCTGTGATTGGGTTCTACCCGAAGTTACAAAGAACGAAGCATTCTGCTTACCATCGCTGGCCCTTCATAAAGGAAACCGGTCCAAACTTGTACCAAATCTGCACCAGCATCGAGCTTTTCCTTGGCATCCTTACCTGTAAATATTCCACCAACGGCAACTATGGCGATGTCCTCGGATAGTTTGTTTCTCAGGTAGCGAACGACTTCTGTACTGCGCCCACGGAGAATCTTACCACTTAATCCACCCGCACCCATAGCCGCTACTTTCTCCTGCGATGCCTTCAATCCAGCACGTGAGATGGTGGTATTTGTGGCGACAACACCGCTGAGTTTGAGTTCGTTTACAATACCAACAATATCGTCTAGCTGACCGTCTGTTAAATCTGGTGCTATCTTAAGCATCAATGGTTTGGCACCAAGTTCTTCATTTTTCGCTTGAACTTCTTTGAGCAACGTTTTCAACGGCTCTTTCTCTTGAAGTTCTCGTAAATTAGGAGTGTTAGGAGAACTGACATTGACCACGAAGTAATCTACAACATGGTGCAATGCCTTCACACCTTCAATATAATCCGAGGATGCTACTTCGTTCGGTGTAATCTTGTTTTTACCAATGTTACCTCCAATGATGATGTCGGTTTTCTTTTTAGCTAAACGAACTACCGCTGCATCCAAACCGCCATTGTTAAAGCCCATTCTGTTGATGACAGCTTCATCCTCCACGATCCTGAAAAGTCGTGGTTTTGGATTTCCGTCTTGAGGTTTTGGGGTCAATGTACCCACCTCAATGAACCCGAAGCCAAAAGCACTGAGTTCATTGTAGAGCTTGGCATCTTTATCAAAACCTGCTGCTAACCCAACGGGATTTTTAAAGTGTAATCCCATTACTTGTTTTTCTCTTCCTTTTGGCGAGCCAAAAAACAATGATGCCATAGCCTTTACACCAGGTATTTTAAACAACACTTTGAGTGTTTTAAATGTAAAGTGATGTGCCTGCTCGGCATTCATCAAGAACAATAAAGGTCGGATGAGGCCTTTGTACATATTAGTATCGTTTTAATCGTGCTAAGTCTCTCTTGGCGTCCTTATCCTTTAACGATTGACGCTTGTCGTAGTTCTTTTTACCGCGGGCTACAGCAATATTTAACTTTACCCATCCCTTTTCACTGATGAAAAGTTTTGTCGGAACCACAGTAATCCCTTGATCTTTGGTAGCCTTTTCAATCTTCTCAAGTTCTCTCTTTGCTAAGAGCAGTTTCCGTTCTCTGATGGGATCATGGTTGTAAATATTACCCTGAGACCATTCGGCGATATTCATATTCTTTATAAAAAGCTCTCCATCTTTGAAATAACAATACCCCTCGGCAATAGAAGCTTTGCCTAGGCGAATACTCTTGACTTCAGTGCCTTGAAGCTGTAGACCTGCCGTGTAGACATCTAGCCACTCATAATCGAATTTGGCCTTTTTATTTTTGATTTCAATGGATTTCACAGCAGCAAAGGTAAGCTACTCCTTGTCTTTTAACATAGGTACAAAGGCAGCATCTCCCAAAACCTTTTGAACAAAACTGCCGTCAGACATCTTTTGGATTCTTACCATTTTTTGTCTGCCCTCACCTACTGGAATAATCATAATGCCACCTTCTTTCAATTGAGCGAGCAGCGCTTTAGGCACATAGGGAGCTCCACAAGTGACTATAATTCTATCAAATGGTGCAAAGACTGGCATCCCTTTAAACCCATCACCGAATTTTTGCTCCGCACGTAGGCCAAGCAGTTTGAGCATCTTTTTCGAAAAATCGACCAATTCTTTTTGACGTTCAACTGTGAAAAGCTTCACACCTAATTCCACAAGTACTGCGGCCTGGTAGCCACATCCTGTTCCGATTTCAAGCACTTTCATTCCAGGGGAAACCTGGAGCAATTCGCTTTGCCAGGCTACCGTTGATGGGTGACTGATGGTTTGTCCCGCAGCGATTGGGAAAGCCTTGTCCTGGTATGCATGCTGGTGAAACCCACTCTCTAGAAAGACGTGACGCGGCACACGATTCATTGCATCTAAGACTTTATCCGATGCATAACCCTCTGATCTTAAATGCTCACAGAGTTGTTTTCGTTGACCTTGGAGTATGGGAGTATCGCTGTGCATTGAAGTTTCAAAGTAGGTCAAGTAAGATTGATTTCAGTGGAATTTGGATGGAGTTTTTAACAAATAAGGATTGGCTTTGATTCGTTAACTTTGGATACTTCATATGAAGCGTTTATCAATCATTCTCTTTTTAGGCCTCATTGCTTTAGGCTTTCAGCGTTGTGACACAGCTCCTGCACCACAAGTAACTTATATTATTGTGGATACCTTATTGGTGAATCCCACTGGCACTCAAGGAACATCTTCCTCTAAGTTAAATACTGTTTGGATAGAGCAAAACGGCGCGCAGATTGGCGCCTTTATTCCGCCTTGTGAAATTCCTGTTTTAGCAGGCGATGATCAGGATATTCGAATTATACCTGGTATTAGTATTAATGGAAGCTACACTCAACGGAACCAGTATGAGATGCTAAAGCCCAAGAACTTCAATTGGGATCTTGAGCCTTATAGCAAGCGCGCTTTAAGCAACCTGCAGAAAACATTTACATACAATGATAACTTTACAATTCGGATTATCGAAGACTTCGATGGTATTGGGTTGAGTTTTGATCGTGCTCCACAGAGCGATACTACACTTCAAGTGGTGGATGATTCGGAAGGTTCTTACCAGCATCCCGGCGAGACGCCAAATTCTAGTGGTAAAATCACTATGTTGCCTAAAACCTTGGCAGAATTCAGAACGCCAGAAGCTTTTGAATTACCTCAGGCGGGTGCCAATGTATGGCTAGAGGTCAATTATAAGACAGAGGTACCACTCACCTTTGGAGTGATTGCGAATGAACAATTTCAAAGTTTACAAGCACCAGTGGTAACATTATTTCCGAATGAAAATTGGAATAAAGTATACTTGAATCTCGTTACTGAGGTTAGCGGTTACCCCAACGCGGGTGATTACAACCTGTTTTTCGGGGCTATTAACGGTACAGACGATACTGCTGCTGTGTTTGTCGACAACATAAAACTACTGTATTGAATCGAGCAGAAGAACTTGAGGGACGCTTAAAATACTATTATGTCATTCTTGATCTAATGGCGGGATCGGTGGCATATCTGTCACTTCACGCTGTTAGAAAGCTTATTGTTGAACCCACTAGATTTGGGGTGGATTTACCACTTGAATTTGATGCTAAATTCTTAAGCGCAGCACTGCTGACCTCTTTTCTTTATGTTCTTATAAGCGCACTAGGAGGCACCTACAGAGATTTAACTAGAAAGAGTCGTCTAAAGCAAGCCTTTAACACGCTGTCCGCAACAGTGATGACTTCTACCCTCCTGTTTTTCTTGATTTTGTTAGACGATTACATAAAGTTCTACAGTCAGTACTACACCACGTTAGGAACCTATGCCGCAACACTACTAGCGTTTAGCGGAATGTTCAGATTCACTTTGGCTTCTTATGTACGGTATCAATTGGACAGTGAAAATCTCACCTTCCGCACTATACTTATTGGTGCTGGTAAAGAGGCTGGTGATTTATTAGACTCCTTTAATGAAGAGCGGACCAAGGGATATGAATTCGTAGGCTATATGACGATGAATGGAGAGGAGATTGATGCTCGTGTTGCTAATCTTCCTTTTTTAGGAACCACAACCCTCATAAAAGATGTGGCTAATGATAATGACATTGAAGATGTGATTATCGCACTGGCTAATGGTAATAGCGAGACTATCGCTAGTATTGTAAGCGACCTTGAAGACGTAGAACTTCGTATCCACGTGCTTCCCAACCTATTTAGCATATTGAGTGGGCAAGTCAAGATGGAGAGCTTCGGACATGCTATGATTGAAGTCAAAAGAGAATTGGTTCAGCCTCACGTGGCAGTGATTAAACGTATTTTTGACATCGTTTTATCCATCATCCTTCTAATTGTTTCATCACCAATTCTCTTATGCGGAATTATAGGTGTAAAGCTCACTTCACCTGGTCCAATCTTTTACCGACAAAGCAGATTGGGCAAAAACGGTAAAAAGTTCAAAATCATCAAGCTCAGAAGTATGGTAGTTGACGCCGAACAACTTGGACCACAACTTAGCAGCGAGGAAGACCCTAGAATTACTTCCTGGGGACGCACTATGCGCAAGTACAGGATAGATGAATTACCACAATTTCTAAATGTACTTTTTGGTGATATGGCCATTGTTGGTCCTCGCCCGGAACGAAAGTATTACTTCGATCAAATTATAGCTCAAGCACCACAATACAAATTCTTATTAAGAGTCAAGCCTGGGATTACTTCTTGGGGTATGGTGAAATACGGCTATGCTGAAAATGTAGTGGAAATGCTTGAGAGAGCGCGTTATGATTTGATTTACACAGAAAATATCACACTGTTGAGCGATATCAAAATCCTCTTCTATACCTTAGTCACTGTCTTACAAGGCCGAGGAAAATAAGAACCCTAATTACTTATATCATATGAAAAACATTACTGTTATTGGTGCAGGAACTATGGGCAACGGAATTGCTCACGTTTTCGCGCAAAGCGGCCATAATGTTCAACTTTTTGACATTAATGAAGCTGCCCTCGAGCGCGCAGTAGCTACCATTTCTAAAAACATGGACCGCCAAATCGCCAAGGAAAGGCTCACCGAAGCAGATAAAACCGCTGCTCTTGGTCGCCTACTGACCGGTACGGATCTTAAAGCGTCTGTAAGCTCAGCAGATTTAGTGGTGGAGGCTGCCACTGAGAATGAACAATTAAAATTCATGATATTCAAGGACTTAGATGAATTAGCCCCAGCTGATTGTATCCTGGCCTCTAATACTTCTTCGATAAGCATTACCAAGATTGCTGCGCAGACTTCGCGCCCAGATAAGGTGATTGGTATGCACTTTATGAATCCTGTTCCGGTTATGAAACTTGTTGAAATAATACGCGGGTACAGTACTTCAGATTCCGTTTGTGATGCCGTCATTACTATGAGTAAGTCGTTAGGCAAAATCCCAGTAGCCTGTAATGACTACCCCGGTTTTGTAGCCAACCGCATATTGATGCCTATGATTAACGAAGCTATCATATCATTGCATCAGGGTGTTGCTGGTGTAGCAGAGATTGATGCTATTATGAAGCTCGGCATGGCACACCCAATGGGTCCATTACAATTGGCCGATTTCATTGGTCTTGACGTTTGCCTTAGTATCATGAATGTTCTGTATGACGGATTGGGCAATCCGAAGTATGCACCTTGCCCATTACTTGTAAATATGGTTACCGCAAGTAAATTGGGCGTAAAATCGAAAGAAGGTTTCTACGATTATTCAGACGGAGTAAAGGAATCTCCTGTAAGTTCACAATTTAATTAATGACACATAAATATGAAATTACACGTAACTCTCGCGGCTGCCTTCATTTGGACTGCAGCATTTGCGCAGGTTGATTTAATCAACAAAGTAAAAGATAATGGTGCTGATGCACCCCTAGGCTACGAATGGGAAACAGTCGTTGATATTGAGGCGACTCCCGTTAAGAATCAAGGTGCTTCGGGTACCTGTTGGTCATACGCAACTACTTCTTTCGTAGAGAGCGAGATGATCCGTATGGGTAAAGAGCCCATTGATATTTCGGAAATGTTCACAGTTCGCAAGGTTTACGAAGACAAGGGTGAGAAGTATGTTCGCTTGCATGGCTACCTAAACTTTGCTCAAGGCGGTGCACTTCCAGATGTCCTGTACGTCATTAAAAACTATGGTGCCGTACCTCAAGAAGTCTATAATGGTCTGAACTATGGTACTGAAATCAACCGTCACGGTGAAATGGAAGCATCATTGAAAGGTATTTTAGATGCTGTTATTGAAAACAAGAACGGTAAATTAAGTACGAGCTGGAAAAAAGGCTTCAACGGTGTACTTGATGCCTACTTAGGAGATGATCCGGCTCAATTTGGCTACAATGGAAAAACCTATACGCCACGCACCTTTGCAGATGAAGTTGTCGGGGTAAACCCTGAAGACTATATACAGTTAACATCGTGGGAGCACTTCCCAATGTTCGAGGCTTGCCAAATTCAAGTTCCCGATAACTGGACCTGGGGAACCTCTTATAACCTTCCAATCAATGAAATGATGAAGGTTATTGAAGGCGCCTTGTTAAACAAATATCCAGTTGCTTGGGCATGTGATGTAAGTGATAAAGGTTTTTCAATCCGCAACGGTATTGCAGTAATACCAAATCAAAGCTGGAAAGAAATGTCTGACGACGAAGTAAATGCCGTCTACTCTACACCTCATGCTGAAGCTGAAATTACCCAGGAAATTCGTCAAGAGCAGTACGATAACTACTTGACACAAGACGACCATGGTATGGTGCTTCAAGGTATTGTTAAAGATCAAGAAGGCAACCCGTTCTTTATCGTAAAGAATTCATGGGGCGATATTCCGAATGACTTTAAACCAGGCTATTTGTACGCTTCAGACAGCTACATGCGCTTAAAGACCATTAGTGTGATGATGCATAAAGATGCATTGCCAAAGTCGCTCAGAAAGAAACTGCGCCTCTAATTAAAACGGCTACCTAAACTTAGAATCCGCTCTTGCACTCAAGGGTGGATTTTTTTGTTGATACCCACGCCACAACCATTCGCTTAAAACAGCGATGGCCATTCCGAGCAATGCTCCGGCTATAATATCAGTAAACCAATGTGCCATCAAGTATACTCTTGACAGCCCAACTAAAATGGCACAAACCGCCAAAGTGAGCTGTATGACCTTTCGGGTTGTAAATAGCGCCAACATTGTGAATAATACGAAAGCAGTAGTAGTGTGACCAGAAGGAAATGCAAACTGCATTGGAATCCCAGCATCATCAGTAATTAGAAGCTCTACTTGATCTAAAACTGCCAAAGGGCGGGGTGATGGTGCAAATATCACCTTTTTCAAAAAGGCGACTAATACAGTACTCAATGCAGCCCCAGTCAATAGCGGAAAGACCATCTTCCAGCGACGGTCAAAAATTAAGGCGATTAATACCAATGAGTATAAAGTGCCCTCTCCCCAAGTAGTCACCATAGACATGATTGTCTCCCCTGTACTATTATAGAATGCATGGTGAAAGACCAATTGAGCCTGCACATTACCCCCAGAAACAGATAAAAAAATCCCGCAAACCAATAAGAATAGACCTGCGGGAATTATGAAGTATTTAATCTTTCGCATTATGCGCCGATAATATGCTGTAATTCGTGAATCTGACTGTTCCAGAGTAGTTTTGCTTCATCAACCTCGTCTGGCTCCGCAAAATCTGTAACAATGATAGATGTGTCTTTTGTTAGGTCGTCTACTTGAATCTTAAACTCGAAATAAGTATCTAGACCCTCTTCATCGTCTTCTAACCATCTAAATCGAACCAGTGCGTCTTGTTTCTTTTTCAAAAGAATCGCTTGCTCCTCAGAACCGTCCCAAAAGAAAGTGAAGAGTTCGGTACGTGAATTCACATCGTCGCAAAACCATTCGCTCAATCCTGAGGGAGTACTCAAAAAAGGGAACAGCATTTTTGGGGATGCACGTAGCGGGAACTCTAATTCAAATTTTTCTTTTTCCATGATGATGTGTAATAGTTTTTGCAATATAGCATTAAGTGAGTAATAGCCAAATCTTATAGTTACTAGTGTTCTTTGAGGAAGCTTGTTTTTGCTATTTTAGAAAACAAAGAAATACACATGTCATCCGATTCAATTTTTCGCAAACCCATTCTATGGGTCGCGGCACTCGGCTACTTTGTAGACATTTACGACCTCTTACTGTTCAGTATTATAAGAATTCCGTCACTAGACGACCTTGGTGTAGCCGATACTGCCGATACAGGTCTATTGATATTAAACATCCAGATGTTCGGATTGTTACTTGGCGGTATTCTCTGGGGAGTCATGGGCGATAAGCTCGGTCGAACACGAGTTCTTTTTCTTTCGATAGCCCTCTACTCCATTGGTAATGTGCTCAACGGGTTCGTTCAATCGCCAACGCAATATGCATGGATTAGATTCTTTACTGGTATCGGGCTCGCAGGGGAATTAGGTGCTGGCATCACCCTAGTAAGCGAACTACTACCTAAGGATAAACGTGGTATCGGAACTTCCATAGTGGCAGGTGTCGGCCTGACAGGCGCTGTGCTCGCCTTTTTTATAGCGCAGTGGTTTGATTGGCGCACCTGTTACTTCATTGGAGGAGGATTAGGTCTCGCGCTATTGTTGCTCCGCATGAGTGTATTTGAGAGTGGCCTATACCATAAGATGAGTGCACAAAGTCATGTAGTAAAGGGTAACTTCCTTATGCTCTTTAATAAGCGTGAACGATTCATGCGCTACTTAAGAAGCATTTTAATTGGGTTGCCAACATGGTTTGTCGTGGGTATACTCATCAGCTTCTCTCCGGAATTTGCTAAGCAGATGGGCATCACTGATACCATCGAACCAGGCATAGGAATTATGATTAGTTACAGTGCCATAGCTTTAGGCGATGTAATTATTGGCCTACTTTCCCAATACTTGCAATCCAGAAAAAAAGCGATGCATGCCTTCTACATCATAACAATACTAGGTATGCTTCTATTCTTCACGGCTAGTGGTGCATTGCAAATGTATATTGCCATTGGTATTATGGGCTTTGGAACAGGCTTCTGGGCTGTCTTTGTCACTATCGGCGCTGAGAATTTCGGTACCAATTTAAGAGCGACAGCAGCCACAACCATCCCGAATATGGTTAGAGGCTCACTTAACGGTATCACAGCACTCTTCTTACTACTCCAAGGTTTTTTATCTTATGTGAACTCTGGTATTGCAACCGCAACCATTGTAATGTTCATTACCTATTGGGCTATAAGTGGTCTTCAAGAAACCTTTGGTCGCGACTTAGACTTTATTGAGGAATAACGTTAGTACTAGTTTTGCTTACCTTTTCTCAGGTTTTTCTGATATATCGATTGTACTATATCGATTAGAATCAGAGTAACAATAACGAAATAGAATGTTGTTTTTGTCATAGGCGTTATTTCATTACCAAAAAGATGGAGATGTGCTAGATGACCTCCTTCTGATAAAAGCATAACCCCTACTATAAAGAGAATGAAAAGACCCAAAACCTCAAACATCTTATTGCTCTGTAAAAAAGACGAAACTTTATCTGCAAGTAAAAGCATTATAAGTGCACCAGCTAAAATTGCTACAACCATAATCACAAATTCATCAGTTAAAGCAATGGCAACCAGTATAGAATCAAATGAAAATATAAGATTCATTAGAATGATCGAAATAATTACTGCTCTTGTGGACTTAGGAGAACGAGAATCTTCATCGTCTTTGTGAAACTGAATTATATGCAGAATTTCCGATGTTGCTGTGTATAAAATGAAGACACCGCCGAAAATGACAATGAGACTGTGGAGATTGAAAGCACCTGATATAGCAACAGTATTTAACGTAAAAAGCGTATTCTGAAAGTAGCCAATTGCTTTGATAAGGATATAAAGAAGAGCTATTCTTAAGAACATTGCTCCTAATATCCCTATTCTTCTTACCCTATTCTGAACATGAGCCCCAGCTCTGCTCGATTCTAGAGCGATATATAGAAGATTATCGAGTCCTAATACAGCCTGTAATAGGACTAATGTGAATAAGGCAACTAAACCTTCAATACTGAATATACTCATACACTGTTTTCATTTAAACTTAATGCAATCAGCCGAATAAACAAGATTTTTGATTAATCTAAAAGTATGAAGAAGAAGAAGAATAGTAGTCTAGTTAAACCCTTACTTATAATATTTAAAACCAAATGTTTATCAAATGGATCACATTATACGAAAATCGTTTTTGGTAATCATTGTAATGTTAACATCTTCCTCGATACAAGGACTATTGCTAAAATCAAAAGATGAGTTAATTATGGAGAATTATGATTGTGAAATGAGTCTTAACTATTTTCGAGGATTAGAGGTAAGGCAGACTGTTGTTGATTTATCATAGTTGTAAAGTGATTAGATAATAATAGACCGATATATTATTTTAACGAGCATATTTCATTTTTTTTGGTTAACTTTTTTCTTTAACTCAAACATTATTCTTTAAAAACCACAATCAATGAAAAAATTACTCTTTTTTGGATTATTAGCCTTCTCAATGGCAATGACTTCTTGTGCAAGTCTTAGCAAATCGTACGACTCAAGCGCAGTAAAACTTCGAAATGTTCAATTAGACCCTATAAAGGCTGATTTAACAGTAGACCAAGAAAAGATAACAGGTTCGAGCAAGGCTACTTTCTTTTGGATATTTAGATTGTCTGGCGACAACTCCTTTGCAGACGGTGTAAGGTTTCCCGGAATGTCCTTTGGTGCAGTTAATAAGGTGAAGAGTTCTGCGGCTTACAACGCATTGAATAGCACCGAAAATGATTTTGATATAATCGTAGACCCACAGCACACGGTAAAGGTCACCAAGACGCTTTTTACAACAACATACAAGGTAACCGTAGAAGGATATGGTGGAACATATTCTAATTTCAGAACAGAGAAAGAAAAAATAGTGATTCTTGACGGCGGAAAAGAAA
>CAJWZE010000033.1 GCA_913049845.1 uncultured Cryomorphaceae bacterium | reverse complement strand
CTAGTACAACCGCTATACTCTCACGCGGTATTGCATTTCGAAGACCGCCGCCATCAAAAGAAGCCAAACGTACTCTATCTCCCAAACGATCGAGTACTCGATTCATCAACTTGTTAGCGTTTCCAAGACCTTTGTGGATATCCATTCCACTGTGTCCTCCGCTTAGTCCACGAACAACTAATTGAAAGGCTTTAACGTCTTCAGGAGAAGGTTCCATATTCACCTTAAGTCTAGCATTAATATCAATACCGCCTGCACAACCAATGGTTAATTCATCGTCATCTTCAGTATCAATATTTAAGAGAATTTTACCATTCAGCATACTGCCTTTGAGCTCGAGAGCACCTGTCATTCCTGTCTCCTCGTCTATTGTAAATAGTGCATCAATGGCAGGATGTGGGATATCTTTTGAACTCAACACAGCCATGATGTACGCCACACCCATACCATTATCGGCGCCTAATGTGGTTCCACGTGCTTTTACCCAATCGCCGTCGACATACATGTCAATTCCTTGCGTATCGAAATCAAAGTCGGTATCGTTATTTTTTTGATGCACCATATCAAGATGCGCCTGAAGTACCACTGGTGTGCGGTCTTCCATAGCTGCGGTTGCAGGCTTACGGATGAAAACATTTCCAATGTGATCTACTTCCGTTGGTAAACCCAACGATTTGCCGAAATCAACCATGAATTGAATAACACGCTCCTCTTTTTTGGAAGGGCGCGGTACAGCGTTCAAATCTGCAAAATGGTTCCAAACGGATTGTGGCTCTAAGCCTCTAACTTCACTACTCATATTACATTCTATTCGGTACTTGTATACCCAAGCAATTCATTGATTCTTTAACGACGGCTCCGACCGTTCTACTTAACACTAGACGGAAGGTGATAGTTTTATCATTTTCAGCACGGAGGATGCTGTTATTTTGGTAGAAGCCGTTATACTTCTTTACTAACTCGTATGTATAATTCGCAAGTACAGCTGGGCTTAAATTCTTCGCCGCCTTGTTTACCATATCTGGGAAATCGAGGATGGCTTTAATTAAAACAACTTCGTCTTCATTTGGACTGATATCTGACCAATCTTCATTATACGCTCCATCCGCCCTACGCTGCAAACTTTGAATACGTGCATAGGTGTACTGAATAAAAGGCCCTGTATGCCCATTAAAATCTATACTATCGGCAGGATTAAATAGCATCCGTTTCTTGGGATCTACCTTCAGAATGAAGTACTTCAAGGCACCTAACCCTAATTTGGTGAACAAATTCATCTGCTCATCTTCGCTAAGTCCATCAAGTTTACCTAGCTCCATAGAAATGGAAGCAGCATCTGCAACCATACTATCAATAAGTTCATCGGCATCGACTACTGTTCCTTCACGAGATTTCATTTTACCAGTAGGTAAATCTACCATTCCGTAGCTCAAGTGATGTAACTTATCTGCCCAGTTGTAGCCCAATCGCTTAAGGATAATAAAGAGAACCTTGAAATGGTAATCCTGCTCATTACCAACAACATAGGTCATACCCTCCGCATCAAAGTCAACAAATCTTTGGATGGCAGTTCCGATATCTTGAGTCATATATACTGATGTACCATCGCTGCGAAGCACAAGCTTGTGGTCTAACCCATCATCTTCGAGATTAATCCAAACAGAACCGTCTTCTTTCTGATAGAAAATGCCTTTTTCAAGGCCTTTCTTGACATCGTCTTTGCCTAAGACGTAAGTGTTGCTTTCGTAGTAATTCTTATCAAAATCTACACCTAATTTTTTATACGTCGTATTGAAACCATCGTATACCCAGCCATTCATTGTTTTCCATAGATCAACAACTTCCTGATCGCCCTGCTCCCATTTAACGAGCATTTCTTGCGCCCTAAGTAAAGAAGGAGCCTGTTTTTTGGCCAATTCAACAGACATACCACCTGCGACCAATTCCTTAATCTCAGCTTTGAGCATCTGATCAAACTTAACGTAATATTTCCCCACAAGATGATCGCCTTTCAGACCACTGCTTTGTGGTGTCTCACCATTGCCATATTCTTGCCAAGCGAACATCGACTTACAGATGTGAATCCCTCGATCATTAATGATTTGCACCTTAACAACATCAACACCGTTTGCCTTTAAAATCTGACTCACGGAATAACCCAAAAGGTTGTTTCGAATGTGCCCTAAATGAAGTGGTTTATTCGTGTTTGGCGAACTATACTCTACAATGTATTTACCTTTGCTAGATGGCTTAGGAAGGCTCAAGTTTTTTGAATTTATAAATAACTTAAAATCAACGATGTAGCTTCGTCTATCTAAACTCATATTTAAGAACCCTTTCACTACATTAAATGCCTTAATAGCACCTGTTTCTAAAAGCTTTTCTCCTATCTCATTGGCTACCATTTCTGGAGCCTTTTTAGCAGCTCTTACAAACGGAAAAACTACCAAAGTGAGGTCACCTTCAAATTCTTTCCTGGTTTCTTGTAAATCCACGGAGGCATCCGCCCCATATAAATTCTGAATTATCGACCTTATGTTTTGTTCTAAGCTCATGAACTATGATTGTTTTGGCAAATATATTTCAGCGAGCATGCATCTTGCACTACCCCCACCAAGAGATTCTATAGTACTTAAGTCTGAATGAAGAATGTTGTGGTGACTCTCAATGAGTGCTAACTGTTCTTCAGTCAAGCAACTGAATGCACTGGTGCTCATCACCAAATGTAAAGCATCTCTTGCTCCTTTAACCAAAAGCATATTCCCGCCAAATTGATGTTTCTGGTCTTCTGATATTTTAAGCACGTCTTTTCCACTTTCATTGATCCGCTTTACTACTGCTATGCGCTCTTCTTCGTTATCGATAGCATCCGTGCAAAGAACTGCATATCTATCCGTCATGCACATTAATACATTCGTATGGTAAATGGGCTTTCGTCCTTCAGGAGTGTCTTGAAAAGCACTAAATACCACAGGTTGATACTCAAATTTTCTGCAGATTTCTTCGAACAAATGCCTGTCAGCGCGCTGGCTGCGAGCCATATAAGCAATCTCTTGGTCGTGATCAAAAATGATACAACCCGTTCCTTCTAAGAAGACGCCTTGCTCTTCCGCCTCAGAAATATCCAACACTTCATGAATGACAAAACCCGCATTAGTCAGAACTTCTTCAATGTCAGAACGACGCTCAAGTCTTCTATTTTCTGCCTTCATCGGGTACAGCACTATAGAGCCGTCTTGATGCATACTAATCCAATTGTTTGGGAAGATGCTGTCCGGTGTATACGACAGTTCATTGTCTTGAATTACCAATACTTCAACGCCTGCAGCGCGAAGTTTACTTACAAGGGTATCAAATTCGGCTTGTGCTTTAGCGTTGTCTGTAGCAGAATCAGTTGCAGCGTCCTGCTGTTGATAGAAATTATCGACCGCGGTTTGAGCGTTCATCCCAAAGCGAATCGGACGAACCATAAGAATAGTATTTGTGGCGTTCTTCGTCATCACACCGCTCGCTCTAAAGGCATTGTACTGCAACGTAACAATCCGCCCATCTTGACTATTTCGTTATAAGTAATCCCATGAACTGTATACCCCCTTTCTCCAAGCCAATTTTTTAATCGAGTGGCCGAGGCACTTACTATTACCTCCTTCGGGCCTACACTAAATACATTAGTATGTAGATTGTATGCTTCCTCCCGTGTGCAGTGAAAAATGTGTTCTACACCAAAATGAGATTCTATCCATGCAACATCTGATGCGTTCTTAAACAAATGAGGCGCAAACAAAAGTGCATCGCCTAATGGTTGGAATGCACAATCTAGATGAAGCGATCCTTTACGGGGGTCTAAATCACTTTTGAGTAGCTCAAAACCTTTGAATTCATAAGCCGGGAATTCATCTTGTAGGTATTCAAATCCCGCAGTATTTGTCCTTGCTGTAATGTATTCCTGAAAAGTTTGCTCGTTGCTTACACCAACAAAAACAAAAGGCTCATGCACAATCACATCACCACCTTCAGCATAGCAACCACCTGGCATCATAATAATATTCGCAGACGGTATTCTTCCAAGAAGTTCCTCTATCGCATTGGCCTCACTCGCACGATCCTTGATGACATTAGGTAAAATGAATTGATCATCTATGACAAAACCGATATCCCTTGTGAACACCTGGTTGGTTGCATCAAGTATGTCAGGTCGAAGTACTTCCACCCCGAGCGATTCAAGCTTATCCACCAATGATTGAATCTGCACGATGCAATCTTTCATTTCCGGATACGTTTCTAATTCAACGCTTTCCCTACTTCTGGCGTCGTAACAATGTTCTATGGCGGGTTTAGGACCCATTTTCCTTGCGATTCCAACCATTACTGACCGTAATCTTCCGTACTCTGATCGAATGTTTGGGTGTATTTGCATGTGTTGGTATAATGGATGACAAAAATAGATGAAAAGTGTTGATAACGCTATGAAACTCGGCGCTTTTACTAACGCCTAACCAATTATTTTTGATACTACTACAATTGCAACTATGGCCAAAAGTAAAACCGCTTCCAAAAAAAATAATCCACCCAAAATTATTGGAGCAATAAAGCAAGTGAGTCTAGGCGTAAAAGAAGTCTTAGACGACCCAACAACAAAAGTTTTCTTGGGCGTAATGCTCATCTTCGTTGGGGCCTTTCTCTTCTTTGCTCAATTGAGCTTTCTATGGAACTGGTCCGCGGATTACAGTTTAAATACTGCCAATAAAGATGCGCTCCAAGAAATTGTTGCTCAAAACCTATTTGGAACTCTAGGGCACAACATTAGCTGGTTTTTGATGCTTCGAGGCTTCGGGCTAGCGGGATTCTTCATTGCCTTTTACGTTTTCGCTATTGGACTGCGTTATGCATTTGAATTTCGAAGATTTAAGCCAATTGGTCTATTAAATCACGTAATAATCACTGGACTACTCATCAGTGTGTTTCTATCTACGCTTGTCTCTAATCACCCAACAGTATTGGGTGGGATTACAGCTTACTACCTCGCTCAACTTTTAGCTCTAAAGTTGGGTGCAGCAGGTATTTACCTGCTTTTAGTTGGCTGCGCTGTACTCTACATAATCGCTACTTTTAAGGTTGACAAATTAAAAATACCAATGCGCGACACGAATCCGGTCGCTCCAGGAGATGTGGAAGGCCTTGGTGAAGAAGCCCCTGTTGATGAATCACCCGTTCAAACCATTTCCTTTTCTGAAGAAGGTTTCATTCCCGAGCCTAATCTTGAAACTGAGGTTCTAGATAAGGAGCTGGAGGAAGAAGAATTGAAAATTGAATCGACTCCACAAACCGAAAAGAATCAAATCTTGGTGTCAAACGATCCGCAAACTGAGGAAGCTCAATTGGACGTAAAAGTGGAAATGCACAAGGAGGAAGAGGCGACCAAGAAGGAAATAAATCAAAAAGTTAAGGATTTCGGTGAATACGACCCTACCTTAGATTTAAGCAGGTTCAGACTTCCGGGCATCGATTTACTTCAACAATACGGCGACGACCAAATCACCTTCGATAAAGAAGAGATTGAAAAAAACAAGAATAATATTGTAGATACGCTCAAGAACTATAATATTGAAATCAAAGAGATTAAAGCGACAATCGGCCCGACGGTAACGCTGTATGAAATTGTTCCAGCTGCCGGTATTCGCATCTCTAAAATCAAAAATCTCGAGGACGATATTGCCTTAAGCTTGGCAGCATTGGGTATTCGTATCATTGCCCCAATCCCTGGTAAAGGAACGATTGGTATTGAAGTGCCAAATGCCAAACCGCAAATGGTAAGCATGAAGCAGGTCATTTCAAGCAAGCGTTTTCAGCAGGCGGATATGGAATTACCTGTGGCTATGGGACGTACGATAACCAATGAGAACTTTATATTCGACCTCGTTAAGATGCCGCACTTGTTGATGGCTGGTGCCACGGGTCAAGGTAAATCCGTTGGTCTTAATGCTATCCTAACGTCCCTATTGTACAAAAAGCACCCATCACAACTGAAATTTGTTTTGGTAGACCCTAAGAAAGTGGAATTAACTTTGTACAACAAGATTGAACGTCATTACCTCGCCGTACTTCCAGATTCAGACGAGGCCATCATTACAGATACGACGAAGGTTGTGAATACCTTAAACAGCCTTTGTATTGAAATGGACAATCGTTACGAGCTGTTAAAGTCTGCTATGGTTCGAAATATCAAAGAATACAATGCGAAGTTCATTTCGCGCCGATTGAATCCTGAAGAGGGACACCGCTTCCTGCCCTATATCGTCTTAGTAATTGACGAATTTGCCGATCTTATTATGACCGCTGGGAAGGAAGTTGAGATGCCAATTGCCCGACTTGCACAGCTTGCGCGTGCCATTGGTATTCACCTAATCGTTGCAACACAGCGCCCTTCGGTGAATGTTATTACAGGTATAATCAAAGCGAACTTCCCGGCTCGTGCAGCTTTTCGTGTAACTTCCAAGATTGATTCTAGAACCATTTTAGATGCTGGAGGTGCTGACCAACTTATCGGTAAGGGAGATATGCTTTTCTCTCAGGGGTCAGATTTAATTCGTCTTCAGTGTGCCTTTGTAGACACACCAGAAGTGGAGGAGATATGCGATTTTATTGGCAACCAGCAAGCCTACCCTAACGCGTATCAACTGCCTGAATATGTCGGTGAAGAAAGCGGAGGCATTGGTGATATAGATCCGTCAGACCGCGATGTACTCTTTGAGGATGCCGCTCGTTTAGTGGTTGCAACTCAGCAAGGATCGACCTCTATGATTCAGCGCAAACTAAAGTTAGGCTACAACAGAGCAGGTCGAATTGTTGATCAATTAGAAGCTGCTGGGATCCTAGGTCCTTTTGAAGGTTCTAAGGCAAGACAAGTTTTGGTTCTAGATGAGTTTGCATTGGAACAGAAATTGAAAGGAGATGCGTAAATTGCGCCACATGAGAATTATCGCCCTACTACTGCTTCCATTAATGGCATTGGGACAAAGTCACGAAGAAGCAAAAAAGTTATTAAATCAAGTGTATGAAAGTACTCTCGCACTTGAGACTCAACACATCACTTTTACCAATACAATTGAAGTTCCTAGCAACGGCGGCATGAAACAGCGTAGCTCAAGCGGTGAGCTTTTTGCTATCGGTCAAAAGGTTCGAGTGAAGACGGATGCTTTTGAATTTTTATCTGACGAAACCAAGGCTTACCTCATTTACCCGAAAGACGAAGAAATCGAAGTTGTAGCAACAGGTGAAGAAACAAGCCTAGCACCTGCGGATATCCTCAATAATTACCAGAATGGATATAGCTACAAAATGGCTGGTAGAGCCACTAAAAATGGTAAAACCATACAATACATCCGACTCAAACCCGTTACTAGCGAAGAAGTTAAAGAGATTTTGATTGGTGTGAATATGAATACTATGCTGCTCGACAATTACACTCAGTTTGGCAATAACGGATCTAATAATATTTTCTCGGTAATAATTTACGAAGTGAATACTGCACTTGATGCATCTATGTTTGATATCAACAGTGCAGAATTCTCAGGATATTACCGACTTTAGAGATGAATAAATTAGACCTATACGTCTTACGAAGTTTTATAAAACCATTGATTCCTACCATAGGAATCATGGTTTTTTTCTTTTTGATGCAGATGGTCTGGAAATACATCGACGATCTTGCAGGCAAAGGTATTGAATGGTATACAATCCTCGAACTTATGTTCTATTGGGCAGCGAGCGTAGTTCCGTTTGCATTACCTGTTAGTGTCCTTTTCGCTTCATTATTGACCTTCGGAAACTTCGGTGAGCACTATGAAATGGCAGCCATGAAGAGTTCTGGTATTTCGCTATTCCGCGGTATTCGTTCCCTCATTATTTTAAATCTACTTATAGCCTTTGGTGCCTTTTTCTTTTACAACAATGTTATTCCAGTGGCCAATTTAAAAGGTCAAAGTCTATTGATTAACATTTCAAAAAGCAAGCCTGCATTCCACATCACACCAGGAATCTTCTACAATGGATTTGAGGGTTACAGCATAAAAATAGGCGAAAAAGAAGGCGACGAAGAGCAACTGCTCCGCGATATCTACATCTATGATCATAAGGAGAACAAAAAGGGAAATCACAAAGTACTTACGGCAGCCTCGGGTATAATGCGCCCTGTCGGTGGCAGCCGGTATCTTGAAATAGAGTTGCACGACGGTTCTACCTATGAAGATATTGTCAAGAAAGACAGATCTGAGCGACGTAAAATGCCGTGGGCACGAAGTGCATTCGATACCGCTTATTTACGATTTCCCTTAGTAGGATTTTCGAAAGACGACCTCTATAAGACGCGAAGACGAGATTTTATGATGCTCAACACCGCACAGCTATTAGCCAAGACGGATACCCTTGAAGAACAAATGAAGAATCGAAAATCGCATTTTGAAAAGAATCTTCACGGCAAATACAAATTCGATTACGTCGATATCAGCGCTGGTCAGCCTCAATTGCTGAAACCTAACCTGATGAAAAACCTGCTGAGTGGAATGCGTATCAGGGCATCACAAAACGCCATTCGCTTGGCAAGGAGCAACCTTGACTACTTGCGCCAACAACAACGTGAAATGGACTGGCGAGAGGAGATGTACATGCGTCATTGGATTGAGTATTACAAGAAGTATGCGCTTGGTGTTGCTGTTCTAATAATGTTCTTCATAGGTGCCCCATTGGGCAGTATCATCAGAAAAGGCGGCATTGGACTGCCACTAGTCATTAGTACTATCGCCTTTCTCATCTTCCACATATTGAATACCACTTTTGAAAAAATGGGTAGAGAGATGCTCATGGATGTAGAACTTGCCAGTTGGTTACCGTCAGTCATTCTAGCACCCATAGCACTTTGGCTCACGTACAGTGCCTCATCAGATAGAGCCTTGCTTTCTGGTGAGTGGTTTAATATCGTTTCGACGAAGTTGCGTAAAAAGAAGACGGATGCGTAAAGTACTGATACTATCTAATAAAGTTCCCTACCCCGCTAAAGACGGAAGTTCTATAGCTATGGCTCGTCTGCTCGAAAATTTGATAGAAACGGGCGACAGCTCAATAACATACGGTTCTATAAATACAGTTAAGCACAGAAAGAAAATTGAAGATTTTCCAAATAATGTCCTGAGTGAAATTTCCTTACGGACGTTCGATGCGAACACCTCGCCTACCATTATTAATGGGATTGGCAACCTCCTTTTATCAAAGCGGCCCTTTCACACAGTTCGATTCTATTTACCGAAAGTGCTCCAATGGTTGGATAGCTTTGAAAATAAATCGTTCAATACTGTTATCCTTGAAGGCGCATTTATGGGCGATTACCTAACCGAAGCACAGCGTATTGGTGAAAAGGTGGTTTTGCGTGCGCACAATCTCGAACACATCATTTGGGAGCGCACTACGAAAAATGAAGGCTCCATTGTAAAGAAATGGTATTTGAACCTCCAGTCGCAAAGATTGAAAAGGTTTGAAGAATCGCTCGCAATAAAAGTAGATGCCATTTGGAGCATTAGTCCTGTTGATTCGGATTGGTTTTCAGCTTTAAATACTAAAACAACCTTTGTACCAGTGTCTATAGCAGCAAGACCATTATCGTCCGAAATCAAAGAAAAGAAATGCTTTTTCCTAGGCGCCTTGGACTGGTTGCCTAATCTAGAATCCGTTGAGTGGTTCTTGAGGGATGTTTGGCCCCTCATACACTCTACGGATCCAAGCATTGAATTCCATTTGGCCGGAAATAAGATTCCGTCACACTTAATGAACCTAAAATTATCAGGCTTAATAGTTCATAGACGAGTTATGAACGCCGAAGAATTTGCGAAGAACCACGGCATTAGCGTAATTCCTCTTCTGAGTGGATCTGGCGTCAGAATAAAACTCTTGGAAAATGGATCTTATGGGATTCCAACTGTATCGACAAGCATCGGTGCAGAAGGAATATACAGTGCATCAAATACGATAATACCTATCGCTGATGACGCTGAGTCCTTTGCACGCCACATCGTGCGTTTATGCACGGATACTTCTCAAGCAAGCCTTTTAGCTCAGGCACTTCACGAGGATATTCGTCGTAGATTTAGTAGCGAAAATTCAATTCAAGCAATTCATTCTGCATGGCCCAACTAGGAGCAACGATAGCATTGATTAGTGCAGCCCTTATTGGGCTCACCTATGGCCTTTACCCTGCCTTACGATTGCTACGCCTTCGTAAATCGACACGTGGTTGTCAAGATATGGAGTTTCAACCCGAGGTCTCCATCATTTTCGCTGCGTACAACGAAAAAGAGGTTATAGAAGAAAAAATTCACAGCATCTATGCAACACGCTATGACACCACCAAGGTAACTGTTTACATAGGAAGCGATCAAAGTAATGACGGTACCGACGAGATTATTAAATCGATGCAATCACAATACCCTAACTTAAACCTGTACCGAACAAAAGAGCGTATAGGGAAATCAAGTATCATGAATATATTGGCTGAAAAAGCGAACGGAAACATACTGATTGCCACAGATGCCAACATCATATTCAAAGAAGATACCATTGTACAACTCGTGGCGTCTTTTCATTCCCATAGGGTTGCTGCTGTCGCAGGTGCGCTTACATACAGTGGAAAAGTATCAAACAACACCGCTAAAACGGAGGGTGCCTATTTGAACCTTGAAAATGCCATTCGACAGAGCGAAAGTCAGTGTTTTGGATTTTGCCTGGGTATGGAGGGTGGCCTTTACGCCATTCGTAAGGAACTATGGAGGCCTATCCCTAAAGCCACCTTTATGGAGGATTTCTTCCAAACAATGCAACTGTTAGTCGATGATTACCAGATAGCCTTTAATTCAAAGGCCATCGGTTATGAAGAGGTTAGCACTTCATTTGAGGAGGAGTTTAAAAGAAAAATTCGAATATCATTAGGCAACTTTCAAAACCTTAAAAGGTTCAGATCTGTTCTTATTAAGAAAGTTTGGCCTTTGGGTTATGCATTCCTATTGCATAAAGTCCTTCGCTGGTTTACACCACATATTATTATTATACTAATCCTTGCCTTGATGCTTAATCCGACAACTCAGGTTTATGGCCTTGTCCTACTCGCATTTCTACCTTTTCAGTTTCTGTTGGTTAAATTTAAGATACATGGCCCTATCACTTACTTTTGTGCAATGAATGCGGCCATGCTTATTGGTCACTTTCTCTATTTGAAGGGAGTTAGCTCAAGTGTTTGGGAGCCCACAAAAAGAATTCAAGAATGAGTTTGAACACCATAGAAGAAGCTTTAGAGGATATTGCCAACGGTAAAGTAGTCATAGTGGTCGACGACGAAGACCGAGAAAACGAAGGTGATTTTGTAGCAGCAGCAGAGTGTGTAACACCAGAGATAATCAATTTCATGGCCGCTGAAGGCCGAGGCTTGATCTGTACGCCGATTCTACCGCAACGTGCCGAAGAACTAGACTTACCTCCTATGGTTCAAAACAATACAGATGCGAACAAAACGGCCTTTACAGTAAGTATAGATCGTATCGGAGAAGGCTGTACCACTGGTATTTCAGCGTACGACCGCTACATAACAGTTAAATCACTTGTGGACCCAGCTATCACACCAGAACAATTGGCTCGTCCTGGACATATATTTCCGCTCATTGCAAAGCCTGGTGGTGTTTTACGTAGGGTGGGGCACACAGAAGCCGCCGTTGATTTGGCTCGACTTGCCGGTAAAGCGCCCGCAGGTGTCATTGTTGAAATTATGAATGAGGACGGGACCATGGCACGTCTGCCTGAACTTCGCGAAATCGCCAAGAAGCATAGGCTCAAGGTCATCAGTATTGAAGATTTAGTTGCCTTTCGTATGGAGAAGGAAAGCTTGATTGAATTGGCAGAGAAAACAGAAGTTGATACGCCCTATGGTCACTTCACATTACATGCCTTCGAGCAAAGAACTAATGAACAAGTACATATCGCTTTGACCATGGGAGATTGGGAAAATGATGATATCGTTCCTGTGCGAATTCAAAGTGCTGGAATAGCTAACGATGTTTTTCACTCATTAACCTCGAATGAGGCAACTAATTTCCAACGTGCCCTAGCCACGATATCAAAGCGCGGTGCCGGTGCAATCATTTATATGAACCAGGAGCGCAGTGCAAATCGAATCGTGCAACGTATTCGTCAGTTCAAGGAAGATGGGAAATTGAAATCAACCGGCTCTATGAAGGATGCACGCGATTTTGGAATTGGGGCTCAAATAATACATCAGCTTGGAATTAAACATATTGATCTCGTCACCAATAATCCTATCAAACGGGTAGGTGTAGCGGGTTACGGTCTTAAAATCGTCAAAAATTCTGCGCTGGAATGAAAAAGTCAAATTCCATCAAACTGACCTTAAGATTCTACCGAAGCTATAGTTCAGGAATACGCTTGGAGAATTTATTAATATTGGTTGCATTTTCGGGCATTCTTGAGACACTTCCTATCTTAGCCTCCCTCCCATTACTTCGTGCTATCTTCCTTGGATACGAAAAGATTACACTCGGCGGCTTTGAAAGCGATTTGGCAAACTATACCATCGCATTAGTAGTACTCTTGGCGCTCCGTTTTTTTTTGGGACGTAAGGCACAATATTCAAATGCAAGTGAGCGCATTCAATTACTCACCACTTTCAGAAAAAAGACACCCGAAGCTGAACGTCGGGCCCAGAAAGTTAATTACGGTAAAAGTGTACAGGCTATCAACTTACTTCTCGTAGGTTGGAGCCAATTCATTCCTGGACTCTTGTTTACACTACTTGGTTTGTACTTATCTCCAAGATTTGGCGCCATAACACTGTTAATCATTGTCATTTGGATGCTCATTATTTCCAATATTAAAGCGAAACAGGACTTCTGGCATGCAAAAGGAAGTGATTTGATAAAAAACATTGATGATTTAAATACGAAAGAATTAGACGAGTTACATAAGTACAGACTCAAAGCAGCGAAATGGGATGCTACAAACAAAAATCTTCGCGAACTAGTAATCATTAGCTCTCTTATCCTATCATTAGTAATCAACAACTCACTAGGAATGACTCCTAATTTTGATTCCGTTTTGATTGTAATCGTTTTTCTGCGTGGATTACAGCAGTTATTTACTGCGTATATCATGTCCCAACAATTGTCCGGGCTTACGAACTTCTTAGAGAAGGTGTGATCCATGTTCCATCTTTTTGGGCACAGTGTTTGCAACCTTCATAGCAGTTAAAACCCTTTCCTAATGAAAAAATTCCTTGGCCTTTTTGCCGCGGCGCTATACTTAGCTAGCTGTCAAACTGATACTGTAGATGTAAATGGGGTTGATATTATAGCCGAGCCCGCTATCGCATTCCCCATAGGGAACATTAACCTTACTCTAGAGCACCTTATTGTACCGGATGATTCCCTAATATTGAATGACAATATGGACTACAAACTTGTAATCACAAAAGATTCTGTATTCTCCCTTAATGCCTTAGATTTAATCTCTTTACCTACTCAAAGTCCTGCCACAAGTTCCGTTTCTATGGGAACTATCGCTGTAAATAACGTGGGTATAAGTACTGATATTTCATTGGGTACTGTTGCGAGCGATGCCGGTCTTGCAACGCTAAGCTCCGCTCACGGAAATAATGCTCCATTTCCAAATCTAAACGAGAGCAATTTAGGTATATACAGTGGTGGTGGTTTCGGTACTTTCACGAGTGCCTCGTTCTCAGACGGTTCGATGACCCTAACCTTGACAAATAATTGGCCAGCAGTGGTGAGCACGGGTGTAGACCTTGTCGACAATTCTACAAGCAACACTATTCTATCATTCGCATTATCAAATGCTGCTGCAAACGGAGGCACCGCATCAGATACAAAAAGCCTTATCGGAAAAACGCTTCCTAATGATATTGGATTCAAGATTACTTCTTTGAGCTCTCCTGGAACTGGATTGACAACAGTGGCTATTGATACCGCTGATGCCTTGACGTTGGATATTAGTACCGCAGACCTTGCAGTATATAGTGCCGTTACGGCCTTATCGACACAAGATATCTCTCAGGATACACAATACATAGATTTAAGTACTGTTGGAAGTGAAGAGCTTAGAGAGCTAATGTTTAATACCGCAAGTTTCGATTATGAATTTACATCCAATTTAGCGGAAGATTTAGAATTAGGGATTGGCTTTCCAGGATCTGATAATAATGGAGTTGAAGTCGACACCAACATCACCATCTCAGCAGGTCAAACTGTGATGGGTTCTATCAATCTTGATAACACTGTTTTAGATTTAACTACCGATCCGTCGAAAGACCACAATAGACTTCCCATTTCAGTCAGCGCAAAACTTATTGGTTCAGGGAACCAAGTTTCTATTGATAGCTCGGATGCTTTGGACATGACCTTTGAAATGACCAATCTCCAATTCGGTCATATTAAAGGATTCTTCGGCACACAGTCTATTGATATTGATAATGGGTCCGTCCCTCTTTCAGTCGACTTCTTTGAGTATTTTGATGGATTTGTAACCTTCGCGGAGCCATCTATTTCTATGGACATCACCAACTCTATTGGCCTTCCGATCGAACTAGCATTAGACTTTGATTCATATGCCAACGGTGCGGCCTCATCTCTTAACGGTCCTGATTTTATTCTGCCTTATCCAACCGTCTTAGGGAATACCGAAATAGGCTCATTAACTTTTGACAATACAAACAGCCAAATAACCGAAGTATTCACTCTACCAAGGGACAGCATCGTATATGGCGGTTTAGTTAATTTAAATCACGATACAGCGATATTCGGTACCGA
>CAJWZE010000032.1 GCA_913049845.1 uncultured Cryomorphaceae bacterium | reverse complement strand
ACAATATCCTGTGAATGAATTTATTAACGAAGAGGATACGGTACTTAATTACGCTAGTGATCTAGTTTTAGATTATACTAGATTCAATGCTGTCGTTCTCATAGGTTTTGACTTCATACCCCCAGCCCTTGATGACTTTACGGGAAAATTAGTTCAATTTTCAAAAGGAACTCAAAATCAAAAAAACAGTATTTCCATTCCGGAATTGAAACATCCTTTCTATTCCAGCTTTTTTATTGGACCTTCTCTTCAAAATGCTTGGCCAGAGGCACACCATTATGATGCTATTGAACTTGAAAAGGGTGCTATGCTGCGTGTAAATGGAACGGTAGTGGCAGTGATGAATAATGGTGCATATCGACAAGGATTTATGCCCAAAGATTGGTTGCATCCATACTACAGGGCTATTAATCAATGGTCATTAGGTAGCAGACAACAACTTGAATATGTGCCTTTCTTGGGTCTAGATTTTTATCAAACACATGTTAATAATAATGGTGTTAAAGTCATTGATCACCAAGAAAGTCAGTATGCACAAGGGTTTAGAGCTAATTTGTTGAATGAAAAATTGTACTTGTTATTGGCGTTGCTTTGCGCGCTAATTGCTCTTATTTTTGTCAAAATCTAATCTCGATGAAGCTTCTATTTAAAAATGCACTAATCATTGATATTAAAAGTCCTTACAACGGACAGGAGCTCGACATTCTTGTTAATGATGATCAAATAGAAGCCATAGGAACTCTAGCATCGGAACAAGCTCAAGGCGTCATTGATTTAAAAGGCTGTTGGCTCACAACTGGTTTTGCAGAACTACACTCAGATCTAGGAGAACCAGGTAACGAAGAATCTGAAGACTTATTAAGTGGTTCAGCAGCGGCTGCATTTGGCGGTTTTACAGCTGTAGGCGTAGTTAGTAATGGACATCCGCACTACGAGAGCAAAACAGGAATCGAGTTTATCCTTAATAAATCGGAATCCCTCCCGGTACACTTGGTACCAGTAGGAACATTATCTAAAGAACGTAAGGGAGAAGAGCTGAGCGAGATGTTTGAGATGAATCAGTTAGGTATTCATCTATTCGGTGATTACAAGCAAGGCGTATCAAACGCCAGTCTTTTGAAATTGGGGCTTTTGTATACCAAGACGTTTGGTAGAGTAATGGTTCACCCTGAGAACCACGAGTTGAGTGCGAACGGAAATATGAATGAAGGTGCAACAAGCACCTACATTGGATTAAGCGGAATTCCTGTAGTTGCAGAAAGTATCCAAATACAGCGTGATTTAAATATTCTTGAATATACCGAAGGTGCTATGCACATCTCCTCAGTGAGTACCATAAAAGGTGTCGAGTGCATTCGAGAAGCAAAATCGAAAGGTTTGAATATAACTGCGAGTGTTAATATTCATCACCTGATCTTCACCGATGAAGATTTAGAGCACTACAATACTGCACTAAAAGTGGCTCCACCAATCCGTACAGATGAAGAACGAAGTGTCTTATGGGAGGCTGTTTTAGATGGTACTATAGATTGTATTGCAGTCGATCATCTTCCAAAGGATATTGAGCAAAAGCAATGCGAGTTCGATAATGCGGAATTTGGCATGGCTGGTCTCGAAGGTGCAGTGAGCGTATTACTTGACCGTTATAATGCCTCACGCGAATTACTTCAAGAAAAATTAAGTTCAGTGCCAAGATCGTTACTAAATCTTCCAGAGTTGATTATCCAAGAAGGTGCAACGGCTGAATTTACCATCATAGCTTCAGGAATTGAACAAATCACAGCCACGGCATCCAAGGCCTTCAATAATCCATTCAAAGGTCTAGAAGTAAACAACTATATTAAGGGAGTTTTCGTCAAAGGAACCTACTTATCGCGTCACGCTTAATCAAATTGAATTTCTAGTCCATCAAAGGACAAGAACATATTTTCCGGAAGCTTACTGGAAATAGCCTCATGGAGTCCCATGTAATGACTCATATGGATAAAGTATGTTCGTTTTGCTCCTATTTCCTTTGCTTGTTCAATGGCTTGTTCAAGAGTGTAATGACTGAAATGATTTCTGTGGTGTAAGGCGTCAATAACCAATACCTCTAAATCTTTAAGCAAGTCGTAGGTAGACTCTGGTATGAAGTTAGTATCTGTCAAATATGCTAACCCTCCTACACGATATCCCAAGATGGGTAGTCTTCCGTGAATCACAGGAAGAGACTGAATTTGTACTCCTCTCACACTAAACTTCTGACCGTCATCGATATAGGTAGCATGTATTCTGGGTGCACCAGGGTATTGCTGTGGCTCAAATGCATAGTCGTAGACCTTCTTGATTCTGTTTATTACACGTTGCTGGGCATATATCAACATTTCATTCCCGGTTCTAAAGATTATGGGCCGAGTATCATCGAGGCCAGCTATATGATCTTGGTGCTCGTGTGTAAACAGCACTGCATCCACATGAGTTAGCCCTGCATCGATCATTTGTTGTCTAAAATCGGGTCCAGCATCGATTTGAAGATGAATACCATTAAACACTATATGAACCGAACTTCTGCTTCGGCTATCCTTAGGATTTTGGCTGGTACAGACCTCACAAGAACAGCCTATTACTGGTACGCCCTGCGATGTTCCTGTGCCCAAGAAATATAGCGTTCCACTTTTATTGCTCATTTGGTCTACATTTTGTTGATTTTCCTTGAGAAAAACGGACATATCGAAGTTAGGAAGTTTTAAATTAGCACCAATAACTTATCTCAGCAGGATTAATGACGCCAAGAACAATCCATACTACTGCGCAAAAAGCGCTAAAAATCAATCTAAACTCCGATATCTACGGTACTTTCGCAGAAATTGGTGCAGGTCAAGAGACGGTCCGTGAATTTTTTAGGGCTGGAGCAGCATCTGGTACCATTGCGAAGGCAATGAGTGCCTATGACAAGGCTTTTTCGGATGACATATATGGCATTGAAGAAGATAATCGATATGTCACTCAAAGTAGATTGCAAAAAATGTTGCGTCATGAATACGGTTTAATCGAAAAGCGTCTTGATAGAGCCGAGCACCCAAGTAAGATTTACTTCGCTTACGCTAATACTGTAGCAACTATAAATTTTACTAAAACCTTTAAGGGTCATGGTTGGATGGGTATCCGTTTTCAAACTTCGCCTAATAAAGAGACTAACGACATTATTCTTCACTTTCGCTTACACGAAAACGAAGCCAAGCACCAACAGGAAACGGTCGGGCGCCTTGGGACTAACCTTATTTATGGAGCATACAAGTTCTATGAAGATTCCAAGCTCTTTTTAGAAAGTCTTTACGACAACATCGATAAGGACGCTATTGAGATTGACTTGATCAACTTCAATGGACCTGATTTTTCTGAAGTAGACAACCGCTTAATGTCTCTACAGTTGATTAAAAATGGATACACCGATGCGGTTATATTCGGGCCTCAGGGAAACAACTTATTACCCGCTGAACTACTTTACAAGAAGCATGTATTAGCAATGCGTGGTTCTTTTAGACCAGTGACCAAGGTAAACATGGATATGATAAAATGTGGATATGATATGTTTACAAAGGATAAAAAAGTTGATGCGAATAACACTGTGGTGTTGTGGGAAATTACTCTGAACAATTTACTAGCCGACGGAGAACTCGATGAGCAAGATTTCTTAGACCGAGCCGAAATCTTATGTGCTCTTGGTCAAACGGTACTGATTTCTAACTATCAAGAATACTATAAACTTGTAGACTATTTTGGTCGTTTTTCCAGAAAGCGTCAAGGACTCGTTATGGGGGTAAACAATTTAACTGAGTTGTTTAAAGACAAATATTACCGTGGTCTACAAGGAGGAATATTAGAGGCATTTGGGAGAATTTTCTCTAAAGACCTAAAGATTCTAGTCTATCCATTCATAGATTACGATAATGAGGAGAAAATAATGCGTAAAGAAAATGCAGAAGTGCATCCTCGTTTTAGACCTATAATCGACTATCTAATCTTCCATAATAGAATCCTTGACATCGAAGACTTTGATCACAATATAACTAACATCTTTTCACGAGAAGTTTTAAATCAAATTCGCGCTGGTGAAGAAGGTTGGTCCGATTGTCTACCGGAATATGTTCACCACGTGATTAGAGATAAAAAACTTTTCGGCTATACGGGCGAAGCTCATTGAGTTTAGGCCTTTGATAATGCTGTCTTAAATCGGTCAAGACACCTTTCTCGAGCCCATTTATGTTCAACAATAGGCTCAGGATACTTTGCAGTCCCATATTCTGGCACCCAACGCTTGACGTACTTAAGCTGTTTGTCAAACTTTTCAAGTTGAGACGTAGGATTGAATACTCTGAAATATGGTGCGGCATCTAAACCGGATCCGCTGGCCCATTGCCACCCACCAATGTTACTGGCCAAGTCAAAGTCCAAAAGTTTTTCAGCAAAATAACGCTCACCTAAACGCCAGTCGATAAGTAGATGTTTTGTTAAAAAACTCGCAACAATCATACGTACACGATTATGTATGTATCCAGTTGTATTTAATTCTCTCATACCAGCGTCTACAATAGGATATCCTGTCATTCCCTTGCACCATGCCTTAAAATGATTCATATTGGTCTCCCAAGGAATGAGGTCGTATTTTGGTTTAATTGCCTTCTCACGACTATTAGGAAAGTAGTATAAAGCCATTTGGAAGAAATCTCGCCATATGAGTTCGTTAACGAAGGTGTCGTTACCGACTAGACCCTTACGCAGAAGACTTCGCACCGAGATTGATCCGAATCTTAAGTGCATACCAAGTCGTGTCGTTCCCTTTTCATTGGCAGGGAAATTCCGCGTAGCATCGTAGGTTTTGATAATACTTTCGTCTACTTTGGAAGATGGCAGTGAAACCTCAGTACCTGTAAAGTCCATGGATGCTAATGTAGGAATACCGATTGGCTGTTGTTTGAGGAAATTTTTAAAATACTTGGCGTTGGGATAAGCCTTCGCATAATAGTCAGTCAGTTTTTTACGCCAGGCCTTACCGTATGGGCTAAACACTAAATACGGTGTGCCGTCCCCTTTCACTACTTCATTCTTTTCGAAAATCACATGATCTTTCGCTCCGACCACGGGAACATTATGCTCACTCCAGTAGTTGTAAACATTCTCATCTCGTTCACGAGCATAGGGTTCATAGTCGCGATTAAGAAATACACTTTTTACAGTGTACGTTTGACTAAGGGTGTTCATTGCCTCTTCTGGCGTGCCATAGAATACATGTAAAGAGCTACCCATCCCTATTAACTGGTATTGTAACTCAGTTAATCGTTTATGTAAGAACGAAACTCGAGCATCAGATTTATCCTCAAGTTTATCTAAGATGTTTCTATCAAAAATGAAAATAGGCACCACAGGATGTCCACTTTTCAGTGCTTTCCAAAGTCCGGCGTTGTCTTCCAGCCTAAGGTCGCGTCTAAACCAAAAAACACATACTTCTTTCATCATCTAAATGACTCGAGAAATGCTTTTTTGTTCATGTCTTTTTCAAATTCTCCATGGAAAGACATCGTAATAGTCGAACTGCCGTTGTCTTCAATACCACGGGTTTTAACACATAAGTGTTCAGCATCTAAATATACTGCAACGTCTTTAGTATCTAAGCCCTCCATAAGTGCCTCAGCAATTTGACGGGTTAAACGCTCTTGAACTTGAGGCCTCTTGGCATAGTGCCGAACGATGCGATTCAATTTACTTAAGCCTACAACGCGGCCGTTAGGAATGTATGCAACGTGACATACTCCGAGAATGGGTACGAAGTGGTGCTCGCAATGAGAGTGTACTGTGATGTTTTTCTCGATTAACATTTCGTTGTAGGCATACTTATTCGTAAACAACTTCATGTCTGGCTTATTGGCCGGGTTTAGACCAGAGAAAGCCTCTTTTACGTACATCTTAGCAACACGATGCGGTGTACCGTTCAAACTGTCATCAGTTAAGTCTAACCCTAGGATATTCATGATATCACGAAACTTCGACTCTATTTGTATGATTTTTTCATCGTCTGAAAGTTCAAAGGCGTCGTCTCTGAGAGGTGTCTCCACTGAAGTGCCCATGTGCGCTTCTACAATTTGCTCTAGCTCTTCAGCTGTGAAATTCTTGTCTTGGTGTGTCATAATACTTTTATTTACCGCTGTATTCAACGTAGTTACGTGGCGTCTCGTAAAGCGTCACTTTTAATTCTAGGTGAGTATTGAGGGCGCTTTTCAACCTATTCCAGATGACATAAGCAATATGCTCTGCGGTAGGGTTGAGCGTTTTAAACTCTTCTACTTGTACGTTCAGATTTTTATGATCTAAATAGTCTTCCACCTCGTGTTTGATATGATCTCGGAGGACTTTCATATCTATAAGGTATCCAGTCTTTGGATCGACATCCCCTGTAACATGAACAATGAGTTCATAGTTGTGACCGTGATAGTACTCATTATTACACTTTCCAAATGTGGCTGCATTTTCCGCAGCGCTCAGTTCCGGATTGTGCAACCTATGTGCGGCATTAAAATGTGCTCGTCTACATACCGTGATTTTCATTATGCCAATACTTTAAGAATCGGTCATAGATGATTTTGAACCATTCAGTGTACTTCTCAGGATGAGCTTTCATGTCTTCAGCCACCCAATCCACTGATTTCCAGTCAAAACTATCGACTTCTTCAGAGTTAATATTTGGATCTTCGTTGTAACGGGCAATGAGGACATGGTCTAGCTCATGCTCAGTTAAATCATTGTCCAATTCTGCTTTGTAGACGAATGAGAAAACACGTTTGACCGAACAGGTAAAACCCATCTCCTCCATCAATCTTCTTGTGGCGGCTTTTTCAACAGTTTCTCCGTCCCTAGGATGAGAACAACACGTATTCGTCCAGAGTCCACCACTGTGGTATTTGTGTAGGGCACGTCTTTGAAGTAAAATTTCGTTGTTGTCGTTCATGGCGAAAACAGAGAATGCGCGATGCAGTTTCGCCTTTCGGTGAGCTTCCATTTTCTCCATCAGCCCAATCGGATTATCATCCGAATCGACCAGGATAACTTGTTCAAGCATTTGTATTGTCTTATATCCAGTTGATCGTGTGTCTAACGTATGAACTAATTAACAAACCATACTTTCTTTTGTTCGAAATGCGCACGCGCTCATTCAGAATGATATCAGCGTGTGTGTTACAAATCTTTTTAAATAAACTGTAGTAATACACGTATGCTATATAAACACCAAAACGAGCTCCCTTTGGAAGTTGTTTAATCCCTTCGTAGCCTGCTTTAAAATCGATATCAATATCGGCTTCAATCTCGGCTTTAACTCGTTCATTAAATTCATTAAGATTTACCCCAGGAAAATAAGTCCTTCCCAAAGAGTGGTAATCCGCATGTAGATCTCTTAAGAAGTTGATTTTCTGGAAGGCAGAACCTAGCTGCATTGCAGACTTCTTCAAATCTTGGTATCGTTTTTCGTCACCATCAACAAAAACTTTTAGACACATTAGTCCTACTACTTCGGCACTTCCAAGAATGTATGCTTTGTAACCTTCCTCATCATAAACGTTCTTGTACAAATCCATTTCCATAGACTTTAAGAACGTTTCAATCAAATCTCTGTCAATACTAAAAGCATTAACAACTTGCTGGAAACTATTTAAAATAGGATTCAAGCTGATTTTTTCTTCCAATGCTAGATAAGTGTCTTTCCAAAAACGTTCGAGCAACTCTTTTTGCGGGTAATCCTCGAAGGTATCAACGATTTCGTCCGCAAACCGAACGAAGCCATAGATAGCATAAATGGGATCATGATACTTTTTATCAAGTCCTAGAATTCCCAGAGAGAATGACGTACTATATGCTTTAGTAGTTATTCTTGATGTACGAATACTTACGCTGTCGAAGAGTGCTTTCATACCGCTTTCTTTATTTGATAGTCCTTCGCGATTTCTTTACTCACAACCTCCCCACTAATTAAACATGGAGGAACTCCTGGTCCAGGCGTAGTAAGTTGTCCAGCGAAGTACAAATTGTTCACTTTTTTACTCTTTAGTCTAGGCTTAAGAATTGCGGTTTGGTCTAATGTATTAGCCAGTCCGTATGCGTTGCCTTTGAAACTATTGTATTCCGATTTAAAGTCTTGATATGCAAAACTACGTTTTACTATCACTCTATCTCTTATTGACGTTCCGGTGAATTCTTCAAGACGGTCCATCATTAAATTATAATATTTTTCACGTACTTCTTCTGTATCTCCACCCATTCCTGGTGCAGTAGGCATTAGTAAAAACATATTTTCGCAGCCTTCGGGAGCTACACTAGCATCGGTTTTTGACGGAGCACTAGCGTAGAACAGAGGCTTAGTAGGCCATTTAGGTTCTGTATAAATTTCGTGCGCATGTTGATCAAATCCATGGTCAAAAAATAAATTATGGTGCAAGACGTTAGGCACTTCTCCCTTGATACCCAAGTAATACAGGAGTGATGATGGAGACATCTTACGTTTATCCCAATATTCTGGTGTGTATTCTCTGTATTCTGAAGAGCTGATGACTTGATCAATATGATGGTAATCCGCACCGCCCACAACGATATCTGCAGTAAATGACCCTCCCTTAGTTAAGACACTTACAATGCGACCATTGGAATACTTAAATCCAGTTACCTCTGTTGAAGTACGGAATTTAACCCCTTGTTCTTTAGCGACACGAATCATGCCCTGTATTATTTCATTCATACCGTTCATAGGATACCAGGTACCTAAGGACATATCTGCATAATTCATCAGGCTATAAAGCGCAGGTGTATTTTGAGGCAAAGCGCCAAGAAATAAAACCGGAAATTCAAGAATAGCTTTGAGTTTAGGATGCGAGCTAACCTCTGCAACGTGTTTTCTGATGTCTTTAAGCATATCTAACCGAAAGAGGCCTTTGACGATCCTAAAGTCTATAAATTCTTTTAACGAGCGACCTGGGCGAAAGACAAGGTCTTTGATACCGACCTCATACTTATAAGCACCTTGCATTAAAAACTTACGCAAACGCAAACCTGACCCTGGATCGAGTCGATCGAACATCCCTTCCAGCTCATTCATATTAGCGCTTTGGTCCTCGTGATCGTTTGGCCCAAAGACAACTCTGTAAGACGGGTCTAATCGTACTAAATTATACAGGTCTTCTATCTTAGTATTGAATTCGGCGAAGTAGCGCTCAAAAACGTCGGGCATCCAATACCAGCTTGGGCCCATATCAAAAGTGAATCCGTCTTTTTTCCAGGAACGTGCTCGCCCTCCTAGTTGTTCGTTTTTTTCTAAAACTGTAACATCAAAACCTTCTCGGGCCAAAAATGAAGCGGCACTGAGGCCTGCGAACCCAGAACCAATGACAATAACTGATTTCATGAGATAAGGCGGTAGGCTGTATTTAGTGGCGTTGATCGGCGAGTTTTTCCATCATTTTCTTACGGGCTAAGAATATACGAGATTTTACCGTACCCAATGGAATGTTGAAATGCTCGGCAATTTCCTCGTATTTGTATCCTTCATAATGCATAAAGAACGCTTCAGTATAATGAGGTTCTATGGAATTGATTTGTTCCATAATATAGTCATTATCAACATTAGCGTCCGTTAGTGTTGTTCTACTCGCTTCTTTGCTGTTAAGGAAGAACTGACTTTCCGTTTCGTCAACAAAGGTATTTTGTTGCTTTTTACGACGGTAATTGTTAATGAACGTATTCTTCATAATCGTATAGAGCCATCCTTTCAAATTCGTTCCTGTAGCGAACTTATCCTTGTTCTTTAAAGCTTTAAAATATGTGTCTTGAATTAAATCCTGAGCGTCGTCGTGACGTTTGGTCAACTTCATAGCGAGTTGATGCAAAAAATCGTGTTCTCTATCGATTAATTCTCCAAATTCTGCGGTAGACATAAAACAATGTTTAAGGTTGTTCCTCCAAAGTTAAACAATATGTTTGAACATTTTGTCTAACGATGAATAAAATTTATTAAACAATATTAAATAGTCGTTAAATATGGATTGTTAAATCCTTTAAAGTACTGTGAATGTGTATGTTATCCCCAAATGAATCATTGGGAAAGTCGTTGAATTGGAAGCCAGTCAAGTGGGCATCAACTCCACGATTGTTAATAAGATCATCCAAATCGCGTAGATATTCTGGCAGATATTCAACGTCTGGGTGTGTGGTGAAGACAGATACTAACGAATCAATCTTTTGATTGTCTAATAGATCTGTTAAATATTCCTTGGGTAAACTTTGTCCTAAGTAAATTACTCTATCACCACGTTCTTTGAGAACATAAGCGAGATATAATAGTCCTATTTCGTGAAGCTCATTTGCAGGCAGAAATAGCGCAAATGTTTTACCGCTATCTGCGGCAGTAAGTTCGTCTAAAGCAGAATAAAGTTTCTGTCGAATCATGGAGGACATGAAGTGCTCTTGTGAGATACTCACAGATCCACTTAACCATAACTTTCCGAGTTCTTGAATATAGTCTCCAATTACCTTCTGAAACGTATCGTGAATACCATGCTTATCGATACAGGAAGACATAATAGCCTCGAACCGCTCAATATCGAAGTTCAATGTACTTAACTTCAACTCGTTTAGCTCATACGAATAGTTCCCCTTATATGGATCCGCCTCCAGTGCCGATTGAGCTATTTCATTAGGTGCAAGCTTAGCTATCTGACCAATCTTCCAATCGTGTTCTAAAAGTATGCTAACATTCAAGATGACTCGTAGATCATCATCACTGTAGAAGCGAATATTTGTGCTTGTTCTCTTTGGTTTGATGAGTTTGTGACGTTGCTCCCACGCCCGAATAGTATGTGCTTTGATACCACTAAACTGTTCTAAATCTTTTATGGAATAACGTGACTTCACTATGAATTAACGAATTAGAGGAAGAAAAGTTTTATTTGTGGCGCGTATACGTAACTATCAAAATCAGACGAGGCCTGCTTTAGTATATTTGCGACAAAATTTACGTAGATGTCAATCGAAAAGGAAATCAGTATTCGCAGAACCTTTGGGATTATTTCCCATCCCGATGCCGGAAAAACTACTCTAACCGAGAAGCTTTTATTATTTGGTGGTGCTATCCAAGAGGCAGGTGCCGTTAAAAGCAACAAGGTTAAAAAGTCGGCGACATCGGATTTTATGGAGATTGAAAAGCAACGTGGTATATCGGTTGCGACTTCTGTGATGGGATTCTACTATAAAGACAAAAAGATCAACATCTTGGATACACCGGGTCACCAAGATTTTGCGGAAGATACTTACCGCACACTTACTGCATGTGATAGTGTTATCGTAGTAATTGATGTTGCAAAAGGTGTTGAGCCTCAAACAGAAAAACTTGTACAGGTGTGTCGTATGCGCGCGACACCGATTATAGTATTCATTAATAAATTGGACCGCGAAGGAAAAGATGGTTTCGACCTTATTGATGAAGTCGAACAGAAACTAGGATTGACTCTAAGTCCCCTAACCTGGCCTATCGGTATGGGACAGCGTTTTCAAGGTGTGTATAACATATGGGAAAAGAATCTCAATCTTTACAGTGCCGACAACAAACAGAAAATTAGTGAGGGAACCTCTTTCGAGGATATTGGTTCATCTGAACTTGATGAATATGTAGGCGAAGAGGCAGCTACTGAGCTTAGAAATGACCTTGAGCTTTTAGAAGCTGTGTATCCACAATTTGATCACTCTGAGTACCTGAGCGGAGATCTGTGTCCCGTGTTTTTTGGTTCCGCGTTAAATAACTTTGGTGTACGTGAGTTGCTCGATTGTTTTCAGGAAATAGCTCCTGAGCCCCAGCCAAAGGAAGCTGAGCAAAGACTTGTTAGACCTAATGAGAATGAATTCTCTGGATTCATATTTAAGATTCACGCGAACATCGATCCAAACCATAGAAACAGAATTGCCTTTCTAAAAGTAGTCAGCGGTAAGTTTGAGCGCAATAAAAACTATGTTCATACCAGAAGTGGCAAATCATTGAGAGTCAGTGCTCCGACTGCCTTTATGGCTTCTAAAAAGACCACTATTGACGAAGCATTTCCTGGGGATATTATAGGTATACCGGATAACGGCACATTAAGAATTGGAGATACACTAACCTCAAAGGAACAGTTACACTATAAAGGCATTCCATCGTTCTCACCAGAGCACTTCAGGTTCATTAACAATGCTGATCCACTAAAGGCGAAGCAGTTGAATAAAGGAATTTACCAGTTAATGGATGAAGGCGTAGCACAATTGTTTACCCTTAAACAGAACAATAGGAAAATTATTGGTACCGTAGGTGCATTGCAGTATGAAGTGATTCAATACCGTCTCGAACATGAGTATAATGCCAAGTGCTCCTATGAAAACTTTTCTGCCTTCAAAGCTTGTTGGATTGAAAGCAATGACGAGGATCAGCTCAAAGAGTTTTCCACTTTGAAACAACGCTATCTCGCCGAAGACAAGTACGGTCGACTCGTATTCCTAGCCGATTCACAGTTTTCTTTGCAGATGGCCCAAGACAAGTTTGATAAGATTACGTTCCACATGAAGAGCGAATTTTAATGAGCCACATTATAAACTACAGACTCAATCAGTTCTCTTGGGCAATAGCTGCGTTATTGCTTCTTCCACTATTGTTTACAAAAGGTATGTTCTTTGACGGTCTGACCTATGCTTCAATTGCTAGAAATATTAATGATGGTGTTGGCACCTTATGGGTTCCATCCTATACTCCAACTATCCATCCAGAATTTTACGAGCACCCTCCTTTTTCTTTTGGGTTGCACAGTGTATTCTATCGTTTATTTGGTGATCAGCCTTGGGTTGACCGCATCTATCCATACACAATGTACGGCCTTAGCGTGCTGATGCTTAGGAGAATATGGGTCTTGTTTGTACCTGCAGGTCACAGAGCTTGGATTCCTCAGCTGCTTTGGACGTTAACACCAACGGTTATCTGGGTGCATCAAAACAATATGTTAGAAGCACCTCTTTCTTCAGCAGTCCTCTGTGTAGTATGGCTTCTTTTTGAGGGAACCATGAAAAAGAATTACTTCTGGAGTGTACTTGCTGGGATTGTGTTCTTCTTCAGTTTAGGCATTAAAGGTCCTGTCAGTTTATTCCCTTTGATGACCCTTCCTATCATGGCCACATTATATGCTGAGCGAAGAAAAGCTGCGCTGGTATCAATGTCCGTTATGATCATCGTATTTAGCACCCTCTTCTCCTACTTTTACCTGTATCAACCGGCTTTTGAAAGTTTCTTTTCTACGTATCTCGATCGTCAACTTGTACCAACACTCTCTGGCAACCGTGAGAAAGTTGGTGGTGCTTTAGAAAGTATTCTAGAAATTTTTAAGCAGTTAATTCTTCCCATTCTAGTCACTATTTTATTTAGGTGGAGAAAAAAAGAAGCTTATACTTTGCAGCGTGGAAGTGTATTCTTCTTCCTCCTCGCTTTGTGTGGTACTCTTCCTTTTCTATTGATGGACCGCCAGCATCATTACTATTTTATGCCATCAATGGCTTTCTGGATGATGGGGTTTGCCATTCATCTTGCACAACATGAGTATCCATGGTCGATTCAGCGAAAAAAGTGGGTTAAAGTAATCTCACTTTTGAACCTTTGTAGTTGGGTTGTAGCCATTGGCCTAAGTATCTATTTCTCAAAGAGTCCTTCTCGAGATAAACACGTAATTAATGCATTGGAGGCAATCGATGAGTTATACAATCCTAGTGCAATTAAGGTAGATGCCCTGTCTGAAAACTGGCGTATGGAAGCAATTGCGGAGAGATACACTGATTACCATTTCACAGAAAACGATGCTGCATATTATATTTCAAATATGCCAGGAGAAGTCGCTGGGTTTGAATTTGTAGAACAGTTTGCTAGAACTGAGATCTATTTCTACAAAAAAGCCGCTAACCTTAACGGCTAACGACTCTCTGTATGATTTCATAGTACAGGATTATCCCTCTCCCTCCATGAATTGTTGCATTACCATATTGCTTACTCCCATATTGCTGAATCCTCCATCGTTATAGAGGTTTTGCATGGTTACACGGCGTGTCAGATCAGAAAACATAGTCACAATGTAATTAGCACAGTCTTCTGCCGTTGCATTCCCTAACGGTGACATCTTATCAGCGTAAGCTACAAAGCCGTCAAACCCTTTAACACCCGATCCTGCAGTAGTTGGTGTAGGGCTCTGAGAAATTGTATTAACGCGGACGTTGTTTTTAACCCCCCAATGGTAACCAAAACTGCGCGCGATACTCTCTAGATAGCTCTTGTTATCAGCCATATCATTGTAATCCGGGAATGTACGCTGTGCAGCCATATATGAAAGACCCAAAATAGACCCCCACTCATTCATAGCATCCTTATTCCAGGCGCATTGCATCACCTTGTGAAAACTCACCGCACTAACATCCCAGCCTTTCTGAAGCCAGTCGTAATTAAGTTCTGTGTAGTGCTTTCCTTTACGGACATTAACACTCATTCCAATTGAGTGTAAAATGAAGTCGATTTTACCACCAAAATATTCCATAGCACCGTCGATAAGTGCATTGAGATCGTCGAGGCTAGTTGCATCAGCTGGAATAATTGGAGCATCAATTACTTCCGAAAGATTATTGAGCTCACCCATACGCATTGCTATTGGAGCATTAGTCAATAGCACTTTACCCCCTTGAGAATGTATTGCTTCTGCAGCTTTCCAGGCAATAGAATCTGAATTAAGTGCGCCAAATACAATACCGCATTTACCTTCTAGTAATCCGTTTGACATATTTTTTGTGTTTTTTTGTAATTCAAAAATAGCACTTACTGTGCGTTGAGCAATGTTTTCGCTTGCTTCTTAGCGGCCTGAGAAATATTCTCACCACTGAGCATTCTAGCAATCTCTTGCTCTCTTTCTTTCAGCGATAAAGGAACAACATTAGAAGTAGTAGAATTGACTCCTTGTGATTTTGATACCAACAGGTGCACATCACCCTTGGCCGCAACCTGTGGAAGATGCGTAATGCTTATAATCTGCTGATTTGCAGACATTTCCTTCATTAATATCCCTATTTTCTCAGCCGTAGAGCCACTGATCCCTGTATCTATCTCATCGAATAGTTGTGTACTCAATCCAGAATCACGACCTAAAACGGCCTTTAAGGCTAGCTTAACTCTGCTCTGCTCACCTCCAGAGGCTACCTTGCTTAATGGTTGCATATTAGATCCTGGATTGGCGGCAAATAAAAGTTCTGGTAGATACTTGCCAAATTTTCCAAAAGAGGTTAGGTTCCAACTCAATTCTAGTCTAGCCTTTGGTAAATCCACCCTTACGAGATATTCACTGAGCGTTTTCTCAATCTGTTTTGAAGCTGACTTTCTTAATACATGCAAATCGTCTCCGAGATCATCAAGTTCCACTAATAATAGTTCACGTAATTCATTTAATCGAGCCAGTTCTTCGTCTTTATTTTCCAACAAGAATATGCGCTCGCCTATAGTTTCGCGCTTTACTTCTAATTCTTCTAGAGTTAAGACTCTATGCTTTTTAACCAAAGCGTCAATATTCGATTTTTGTTGTAGTAACTCATTGAATTCGCTTTCGGATATCGTCTTATTCAAACCAGTTGAAATAGCTTTCTCCACCCCCTTTATATTTGCTATGATATTCCTTACTTGTTCAAGTTGATCTTGAAGCGTTTCGTCATTAGAAGCTTGCATTAAAGCAGATTCTAGAGAATACAGTTGGTCTAACAACCCATTTTCATTATTGAGTATCCCGCTAGCATTCTCGTAGGATGCTTGCTCATTACGAATAGACTTCGCTCGAAGTATGTTCTCTTCAAGGG